>NZ_JAAHHT010000006.1:27836-101456 GCF_010672085.1 Okeania sp. SIO3I5 | reverse complement strand
GGCTATTTGATTAATTTGAGGTTTGATATTTACTGACAACTCTCAGAAAAACTTCAAAAAATTATGCTTTTCCCAAAAACAATTCTTCCAGCAACACGACGACGATTAATAACTACTGAAGTTAAATGAGGCATAATTCCATCGTCATCCACCGTAATTAGATCGGGACGTTTGCCAATTTCTAAACTCCCTCTATCCTCAAACAAATTAATAGTTTTAGCCGGATTACTTGTAACTAACTTCATCGTTTCATATACAGGTTTATCAGTTTGATGACTAATTAAAAAAATAGATTGTAATAAACTCCGAGGTACATAATCTGAAGAAATTACATCCACTAAATTTTGCTCTACTAATTCCATTGCTGATACATTGCCAGAATGGGAACCTCCTAATACTAAATTTGGCGCACCCATTAAAACTTGTAATCCAGAATTATGAGCTGCTTTTGCTGCTTCTAAAGTTGTGGGAAATTCCGCTAATACTGCTCCATTTTCTACAGCTTCTTTGACATGATTTATTTTTGCATCATCATGGGAAGCTAGAGAAATTTTTTGTTGTTTTGCTATGTTAACTAATGCTTGACGATTTTTAGGAGCATATTGTTGTTGAGTTTCCTGACGATAGACAATAAAGTTATTCATTTCTGCTTCACTAATTCCATATTTTCCCATGTAATATTCTTTATATTTTTCCACACTGACAAATTGTCTTTGGCCTGGAGTATGATCCATTAAAGACATCAGAGAAAGAAAAGGATTACTTGCATATTTTTCGACAAAATTACACACACCTTCAAAAGAAACTTCACAGCGTAAATGTAGACGATGATTTGTCAGAAGTTTCCCTGATTTTTGCCTCTCAAAAATAGCTTCGATCATCTCACCAAAATTCTTGAGTCGAACAGAATTTGGTTTAACATCTCCAATGGAAATTGCATCACAAACTGTGGTAATTCCAGAACTAATTAAATCTCGGTCGTGATAGGATACTGCTGCTGTTAAAGGCCATTTAATTCCAGGGCGAGGAGATATACATTTTTCTAAATTATCTGTGTGAAGTTCTATCAATCCAGGCATTAAATATTCTCCTTGCCCATTTTGACCAATATTAACAATTCCTGGTTGAATTTCGGAAATTTTACCATCACGAACTATGAGAGTACCAATAATTTATTGGTCTGGTAATTGTAGGCGATAGTTTGTGTAAATCTGTTCGTTTATAAGTTATTTAATCAACAGTTAATCTTGAGTTAAAAAATTAGAGTTTTCAGTTTCTCTATAGTATAGCTTTAAGAATTCAGTTAAGAGGAATGAAAGGGAAATTTCCCGAAATGATTGATTGATTTTGTGGAGATAATTTTTCGGAACTTTCTCAAGGATTTCCCAATAGTTTGTCAGAATTAAGTGGCTTTGTTGTCGTAGAAATAATTCAAGCGATCGCCTACTCTTTACCTAACTAACCCCATAGATTTATTTGACTCTTTGACAAAATCTTTAATCTCATAAGTTTGAGAATTTAGCACCAAATTTACAACTTAAGTTTGCCATAGGTGTACCTCAATTTATCTGAAAATTTAGTAGGTGTTTTGAGGAATTTATTTAGTTAGATGTTTGAGAGGAATGAAAGGGAAATTTCCCGAAATGATTGATTGATTTTGTGGAGATAATTTCTGAGAACTTTCTCAAGGATTTACCAATAGTTTGTCAGAATTAAGTGGCTTTGTTGTCGTAGAAATAATTCAAGCGATCGCCTACTCTTTACCTAACTAACCCCATAGATTTATTTGACTCTTTGACAAAATCTTTAATCTCATAAGTTTGAGAATTTAGCACCAAATTTACAACTTACAGTAGGCAATAGCGGCGCCTCAATTTATCTGAAAATTTAGCAGTTTATAGTAGGCAATAGCTGCACCTCAATTTATGTTAAAATTTAGCAGTTGTTTTGAGGGATTTATTTAGATGATAGTACATATAGTTTTATTCAAGTGGCAGGCAAATACTTCACCAGAAACTATTGCCTCAATTATGTCAGCTCTGAGAGGAATGAAAGGGAAGGTTCCAGAAATAATTGATTTATCTTGTGGGGATAATTTTTCAGAACTTTCTCAAGGATTTAAAAATGGTTTGGTGGTTAAAGTTAAGGATAAAGCTGCTCTTGATGCTTATGCCAAAAATTCTCTTCATCAAGAAATTATTCAGACTTTGATTAAACCGATTTTGGCAGATAAAATTACTGTTGATTATGAAGTTGAATAAATTCAATACTACGGAAAATTATTCCTAATACTTTTACGAAAAATTATGATGTTCAAACTTGATAATTAAAGAACGAAAACTATATTATCTGGTAACTCGGTTATTTTCAGATCAAAAAAGTAGCATTCTAACAAAACCTTATGGGAAGTAAGCATTCAGCGGTCAGCGGTCAGCTATAAGCTATCAGCTATTAATTCATTACTTTTTAGCAGGAATTAGTGTGGAATGTAGGTTAAAAATGTAGTATCTAAGTTAAGCGAACGCTTGCTTTATTTATTAAAAAGCTGAGAGCTTACTGCTAATAGCTGAATGCTTACTATGGGGGGAATTTACCCCCATATTTATTATTATTTTTAAAGCAGCAAGATTACTAAACTAAGACGCATTTTAAATCCGTCTTATACTAAATCTGGTTTAGACGGAAGCTTTATTATGAAGGTAAGGCAGACAGCTTATTCTAAAAATTTAGCAATTACAGCACTTTTAAGGATAGTGAAGTAGAGTTTAATACTAATCTCTATTCCCTATTCCCTATTCCCTATTCTCTTGAAATAGACTGAGAAACTTCTTTTGCTAAAGCTAAAATATCTGATGGAATCATCAAAATAGTTGTTGTATTTTGTTCAGTTCCAATCTCAGCAATCATCTGGATTCGACGTAGTTCTAATGCTACTGGAGACTTAGCAATTTCTTGTGCTGCTTGTGTTAGTTTAATCGTAGATTCATACTCAGATTCTGCTTTAATTAGACGCGCTCTTTTCTCTCTTGCTGCTTCTGCTTCTTTTGCCATTGCTCGTTGCATTGGTTTAGGAATTTCTAGATTTTTTATTTCTATACGTTCAATTTCTATACCCCAAGGATTTGTAATTTCATCAACTATTTCACAAATTCTAGAATTAATTGTGTCTCGCTCTTGAAGCAGTTCATCTAGTTTATGTTGCCCTACAATATTACGCAATGTTGTTAAGGCAGCTTGAGATGTAGCAAAGTTATAATCTTTGACTCTAATTATAGCTTTTTCAGGTTCCCTAATTCGATAATAAAGAACGGCATTAACACCAACAGTAACACTATCTTTTGTGACTGTATCTTGGGATTCAATATCTACAGTAACAGTTCGTCGATCTACTTGTTTTACTCGATCGATTATGGGAATTGTTAAGTATATACCTGCTCCTCGAACATAACTCAATCTTCCTAGTCTAAAAATTACCGATTTTTGGTATTCATAATTCATTTTTAGACTGGCAGATAAGAATGCTATTAGAACTAATAAAGTTAGTAAAGGTAAGATGGTTAACATATTATTTTAAATTATGGTTTTAACAGTATATGAATATCCTCAAGCCAATAAAGATTAAGGATACAGTAGAAGCCAGAAAACAAGATTTATTATAGAAGACATAAGGAAAAATGAATAATTAATAATGAATAATTAATGATTAAATAATTCGGGTTTAAAGCTTCCCCTTTTAAGGAAAAAAAGCGGTCTAGGGATGGATGGGTTACCTAACCATATCCAATCGAAAAAGAGAAAGAAAAATTTTTCCTTATTGGTCAATTCTGTCACTTTTAGGGAGAGGTAATTATTAATTGTTAATTGTTAGTTATTAATTGCTGAAGACCTAGCGCTTACCCAAAAATAATATCAGTTCCCTAAACCTTAAATCGATAAAAGTTTCAAGTTTACTCAAAAAAATGTGGTTGAGAATTGCCGGCACCTTCCTACTCTATAATATTGTTAATTTTATTTTTTGGAAGTCACGGATAGTGTCAAAATTTGTACTCGACTATTACTATCCAGTATAACTCCGCAATAAACAGAATTTAGGAAGTCTTATTACAAGCACGAGCAAATAATTTTGATGCTACAAATTAATATGCAGATGATTTTACATTAGGGGGCAGCACCTGTTAAGATAACGCAATTTTATGTAACGAATAATAATTAAAGTCCCAATTCAATTAAATAGGAATATTTCTATTGCCCTTAGCCTAGTAAAAATCAAAGATTTCGAGAATTAATTTGCATTCTGAGCAAAATTAGTGATATTCTTTGTCGAGGGCTAGGAAACTTAACTATAATCTATATTCAAAATGCCAAAATTGACTTTATCTGATTTAAAATTGACCTTAATGAACTTTAACGATCGAGTTTTACAAGGACTTTCTTTGCCACGAAAAGAATTTCCGCCACAGTTTTTCTTTTATGACAAAAAAGGATCGGATATATTTAAACAAAATCCTTCCGTAACAAATTTTCTGTTTGTGAATACAAAACCTCTTGGAATTTTTTCTTCTAATTTAGTTAAAGTTCTTCAGGAAAATAATATATGGGTAAAAGATTTTGGTTTCAAGCTTGGTTTAGATGGTTATTACTTTAGAACTGCAGTTAGTACACCTAATGAAAATCAGAAGTTACAAGTTGCTTTAGGAGAAGCAATTTCAGAAATAATTTAAGATATGTAGGGAGTAGGGAGTAGGGTTTTTAGGAATAAGTAGTCTGACGCTAGATTTGCAAACAAATCGTTAAAAATATTGCTCTTACTTACTTAATTACTTAATAATTAAAGTCTTGAAGAGGTGTATAGCAATATGAAATGATTGGAGACCAAACCTTTAGGATAAAATATTACAACCTAATGTTAGCTTGTTGGATAGTAGTAAATTTTGCATTCTGTGAAGCTCCTGAAAATAATTGGCGCATTTGAAGGTTTTGCTCGCCTATATACATGATTTTTTATTCAACTAAAAAAGTATGGTTTTGATAGCCATAGAACTCCGTTCTACTTTTTGGCTGTCTCCGACATGAAACGCTCTGCGACATTAAACCTTGCGCGACATGTGTGCGTAGCATTCCGCAGGAAAAGGCGGGGCAAGTGCGACAGCTATATCGCTCTGGTTGTAGAAAGGAAAACCAATGTCAAAGATACAGTTTGGATTTCTATATAGTGTCTTTGGGTAAATCCTAGATATACTCAGTTGACTCTACATAGTAATCTTAAAATAAATTTCAATTATCAAAAATATTTTTCTTCCCTGAACACCAAAATGGTGTAAAAAAAACACGAAAAAAACAAGAAATTAGTGTATATTGTATTTAAGCCTATATAGATAACTCTTATGTTCTATTTGCTGGCCACACAATTGAATATTTTGATTAACTTAACTAATTAATTAAGTGGAATTAATTAGAACAGGTTATTACGTAAATTAATTACGAGCTGATTAGCTCTAAGGTAAATCTCTTTAATTATTTTATTTGGAGATTTCCAGATACTCAAATTGACCGGGAGGTCGTGGTGTAACAAAAATACATCACAAAAACTTAGAGACGTTATTGGAAAACAAACCACATGGCAACAAAGAACTTAGCTCAAGCATCTCGTCCCCCTACTAAGCGAATGTCTGTAACTTTGCCAACAGATGTAGCTGAAATGTTAGAGTTTCTTGCTACCAGTCAAGGTATTACTCAAAATGAGGCACTTCGGAAAGCTATTGCCACTGAAGCGTATTTTCAGAAGGAAATAAAGCAAGGTTCTACCGTGCTAATTATGAACTCTGATAAATCAGTAAAAGAAGTAGTTTTCAGATAACAGCTTAATGGGGATGGATGCAAATTGTAAACCTTGGCAATTTGCCAACATTAACATTATTAATCCTCATGACAACTAATCCAGAATTAAATCCAAAAGATAATGAAAGTCAAGACAACGTTCTAGAAGAGAATGAAAGTAAAGACAATGTTTTGTATCTAGGAATACCAGATAATCTAGAAACAAAAAATCTAGACATACCAGATGTTGACAGCTATATTCAGAATTATATCTCTGATCAAAACTTAAGCCATGAAAATAAAAAACACATATATAAATGGGTAAAGTTTGAACAGGAAAAAACCAGAAAAAATATAGCTGAAAAACTTTTAGTATTTTTTGGTGCATCGTTAGGGATTACTTATCTTCTGGTTGGTTTAGCATCTATTTATCCAGAATCAGATAAGCAGTTTATTAGGGAAATGATACCTATTATTATCACCCCACAAGTAACATTATTGGGTGTTGCCTTGGGCTTTTATTTTAAAGAGCAGGGTTAGGATGTCATTAAGGAATAAGATTTTACATAACCATTTAATTCTTATTCCTAACTAATATTAAAGTTTGTGTTTATACTATATTTTTAGTAGGTAACACAAACTTTTTTTTGAAATAAAAGTATAGGTTAGGTTAAGGAACGTAGCTTGCTTTTTGTGAGAGCATTGACTTAATCAAAGAATAACGATATAATACGTTGTAAACCGTACTATTAGACAAACTGTGTTCACGAGTAAATGAAATCCATTAGAACCAAGCTCAAACTTAATAACAAGCAGAAAACTCTGATGGCTCAACACGCAGGCTACAGTAGATGGTGCTATAATTGGGGTTTAAGCTTGTGGAATGTCGCTTATAAAAATGGTTATAAACCCAATGCTCGTAAGTTGAGAGAAGTTTTTACCAGTCACACAAAACCTATGCATCCTTGGATGAAAAACTTGTCCTCTAGGGTCTATCAATATGCTTTCATAAACTTAGGTGAAGCATTTAAAAGATTCTTTAAAGGTCTAGGTAAACACCCAAGGTTTAAAAAGAAAGGTAAACATGATTCATTCACAATAGATAATTGTGGAAAACCAATAGAACTAAACGGATGGAGCCACAAATTACCATTTATTGGTATTGTCAAAACTTATGAACCCATTGAACTCTCAACCAAAAAAATCACCATTAGTAGACAAGCGGGTTCATGGTATCTCAGTTGTAGTTATGAATTTAATGGCATAACCACGGCTAAAAAAACTGATGTTATCGGTGTAGATCTAGGTGTGAAAACTTTAGCTACATTAAGTGATGGGAAAGTATTTGAGAGTGTGAGGGCATATCATAAATTTGAAGCCAAGTTATCTCGACTCCAATACCTAAATCGTCATAAAGAGGTAGGCTCTGCTAACTGGAAAAAGGCACAACAGAAGATAGCTTTATTGCATATAAAAGTAGCCAACATCCGTCAAGACGCACTTCATAAACTGACAACATACTTAGCCAAAAACCACGGCACTATTGTCATAGAAGATTTGAATGTGAGGGGAATGTTAGCCAATCGTAAGCTAGCAAAATCAATAGCCGATCAAGGATTTTATGAATTTAGAAGACAGCTTAAATACAAGTGCCAATGGTACGGCTCTAAGTTAGTAGTAGTTGATAGATTTTTTCCATCATCTAAGACTTGCTCTAGTTGTGGCCATATACAAGATATGCCTTTAAACATCAGAACTTATGACTGCCCAGAATGCGGTCTATCAATTGACCGAGACTTGAATGCCTCAATTAATTTAAGAAATGCGGTCGGCTTGACCGTCAATGCCTGTGGACGGAGTGCTGCCGACAGTTCCGGTGGAAGCAGGAAGTAAACATTAAAATGTCACATTATGACGTTTTATATCGGTTTTATAAAGCAGGAACTTAACAAGAATAACCCTTTGTTGGGTTTCACTGTCGTTCTACCCAACCTACATTTTTAAGTGTGTCATTCTAGTAGTAGACTGAGACACCTAAAACTGTACACTCTTATTTTTGTTTCTAGGTATCTTTTCCTCCCCACCCTCCCCACACTTCCCACACTTCCCACCCTCGCCATTTTAGGTGTGTCGTTCTAGTAGGTACTGATAACTGGTAACTGATAACTGATAACTGAAATGACTCCTGACTCCTAAATTTTGACTTACGCGACTATCTAAAGTTCATATTAAAGTTAAGCAACCTCTGCCTCAAGGGTAAATAAAATATACGAAGGATATCCACAATAGAAGTAAAGTTAAAGCCATTGTAACTAACCTATTGACTGGAGCTACTTAATAATGGAGGAATAATATATCTATGGTAAATGCCCAAACTGGGGAAGACCTCCACATTCGTCTGGAGGAAACACAGGCATTAGATCGTGATTGTACAACTTTATCACGTCATGTCCTACAACAACTTCAGTTCTCACCAGATGCTCAAGATATTAGCGCCCTAATGAATCGCATAGGGTTGGCCGGCAAATTAATCGCTCGTCGCCTAACTCGTGCTGGATTAGTAGAAAATGCTTTAGGGTTTACTGGCACAGTTAATGTCCAGGGAGAATCCGTCAAAAAGATGGATATCTATGCCAATGATGTATTCATCTCGGTATTTAAGCAAAGTGGCCTTGTTTGTCGCTTGGCATCCGAGGAAATGGAAAAACCCTATTATATTCCAGAAAACTGTCCAATAGGCCGCTATACATTACTTTATGATCCTCTAGATGGTTCTTCTAATCTAGATACAAATCTAAATGTGGGATCTATATTCTCAGTTCGCCAACAAGAAGGCAATGATGAAGATGGTTCCGCTCAAGATTTACTCCAAAGTGGACGTAAACAAATCGCTGCTGGTTATATTTTATATGGCCCTAGCACAATGTTGGTGTATTCAATAGGCCAAGGAGTACACGCATTTACTCTAGACCCTAGCTTAGGTGAGTTTATTCTTGCTAATGAGAATATCAAAATTCCAGAGCATGGCCCAATATACAGTCTTAATGAAGGTAACTTTTGGCAGTGGGATGATTCTATGCGCGATTATATCCGCTATGTTCATCGCCATGAAGGTTATACCGCCCGTTATGGTGGTGCATTAGTGGGAGATTTTCATCGAATTTTATACCAAGGTGGAGTATTTTTGTACCCAGGTACGGTGAAAAAGCCAGAAGGAAAATTACGTCTGCTATATGAATCAGCTCCCATGGGTTATCTAGTGGAACAAGCGGGTGGTAGAGCTAGTACAGGAAATGAAGAAATATTGGATGTGGTAGCAGATAAACTGCATCAACGGACGCCATTGGTTATTGGTAGTAAAGAAGATGTGGCACTTGTTGAGTCTTTTATTAAAGAACAACAACGCATTTCTAATCAGGGTTAACAATTTGGATCTGGTTGTAGAGTTATTGTAAGCAGAATGAAGATTGCATCATAGAGCAATAATAGTTTCCCAAAAACCTTTTCAAACCTTTTTATAACTGCTAATATATAGTTAGTAAAGTTTGATAAGGTATGAAAAAATATGTCACGCCAAAAGAGGCGGCAGAGCATTACGGTGTCAACATTAGCACTCTTAGACGATGGGATAATGAAGGAAAGCTTGACAGTATTAGAACTCCCGGAAACCAGCGACGATTCTGCATTGATGAAGAAAATCCCAAAAGTAAGCCAGTTATCGCTTATGCAAGAGTCTCTAGTCATAGGAAATATAAATCGACAAAAAATGGAGGAAAAAAAATTAATTTTGACAATAAATACAAGCCATAAATTATTAAAATGTAGGAATAAATCACAAGTTGCAATGTAACAGCCTTTTTTGAATTTGGTATAACTACTGACTACTGACTACTAGACACAGCAAAAATACTTTTTCAGCAAACCCTATTTAGACAGACATAATATCAGCGACTTTTTAGATTTTTTTGACACCAAGCAAAGGTTTTTGACTAGGTACACCAACCGAACGCGGATAATTTATTGGAGTGTTACTTAATTTCCGCAAATATATACAATTACGAATACTGTTACTTAAGGGAGTTTTAAATTCTTCAATAGTCTCTATTTTGCCTCCTAAAATTTTGACAACTTCTGGTAAATTAACCTGTTCATCATTTGTGAAATTTCCTCGATATAAAATTGCAATCCCACCTATTTTTAACATTGGCAAAGCATATTCAGCACAGACTACTGTAGGTGCAACAGCTCTCAAAAGAGCAATATCGTAAATTTCTCTATATTGAAATATCTGACCAATTTGTTCAATCCTGTTAGCTAAAGGAAAACAATTTTTTATAGCCAAATCTGTTAAAATATTTTCTAGAAAACTAATTTTTTTGCGAGTTGAATCTAGTAAAGTAACAGCATATTGAGGCAAGGTAATTGCAACTGGTAATCCGGGAAAACCAGCACCTGTACCAATATCAATAACCTTTTTTTCCTCTTGCCAATTTATTTGATTTTCTAAGATAAACTTAATACCTCTGAGGGAATCCCAAAGATGTTTTTCCCAAAATTCTTCGGGGTTAGTAATTCTAGTTAAGTTTAACTTTTTATTTCCAACAATAATCAACTCATAAAGTTTCTGAAATTGTTCTTTTTGTTGTGCTGTTGGTTGCCAATTTAATGTTTCTTGCCAAACAGAATTCATCTCTGGCAAAATTTCTCTATTATTATCCATTTCACTTGTTATACCAAGCGCTATCAATGTTTGTTATATCATGTTGCATAGTAAAATGCCTAACTATTAACTGAAAGGAACTTTATATTTGGCCAAATTTAGGTTTCATAGCTTGATTCACCAACGCCATAAAAATAAGCCTTTGAGAAATTTTAACCATAAGTCATTTTCATGTAAACTTTTATGATGGGATAAAAAATATTCAACATATCAAAATAATAGATATTACAAATCAATACTAAACTAAGTGGACATGAGCCAAACCTACTGAATGGTTGCCATGTTGATATATTTTTTGCTGATTTTTAATGTTGATATTTATCTACAATTTGATGATAATAGAAACATGACCAAAAAAACTAAGAAACAAGCAAAAAGTTATGGATGCCAACAGGTTTTATTGCATCCAGATCAAGACCTACGGGCCGTATTAGAATATTTGTGCGGTGAGGCCAACAAAGTGTTTAATTGCTCTGTTTATTATGCTCGACAAGTTTGGTTTAAAGAAAATAGATTTGTCAAAAAAGCTGAACTTTGTGGGCAGATGAAATGGAACAGACACTTTAATGCGATGTATGCCTCTAGCGCTCAACAAATATGTAACGGTGTTGTTGAATCTTTCAGTAGTTTTAAAGAGTTATTAAAACTGTTTTGGAAAGGTGAACTGACAGATAAACTTAAACCACCTAACTATCGAAAACCGGGTTTATTTACTGTTTCTTATCCTAAGAAATGGTTGAAACTCACGGAAGTCGGAATTAGAGTTCCATGATTGACGCCAGGTTAAAGCATGGTTTGGATTGGAGGCATTCTACATTCCGATGGCAAGTAACTTAGATTGGGACTCGATTAAAGAAATTAGGATTTTACCCCGTCACGGTTGCTTTTATACCGAGTTTGTTTATGAAATAAAAACTCAGTCAGTTAAGCTAGATGCTGGTCAGGCACTTTCTATTGACCACGGTTTAGACAACTGGTTAACTTGTGTAGATACTCAAGGTCATAGCTTTATTATTGACGGGAAACATATAAAGTCAAAAAATCAGTGGTACAATAAACAAATTGCTACAATTAAAGAAAATAAACCTCAAGGATTTTGGTCTAAAAGATTGGCTCGCATCACAGAAAAACGTAATCGCCAAATGCGGGATGCCGTAAATAAAACAGCGCGATTAGTTATAAATTACTGTCTTAAACATAGAATTGGTACAGTGGTTTTTGGTTGGAATAAAGGTCAAAAACAATCCATTGAATTAGGAACTAAAACTAATCAAAAGTTTGTACAAATTCCTACTGCAAGACTAAAAGACAGAATCGAACAACTATGCAATTTATATGGATTGCAATTTGTAGAAACTGAGGAATCTTATACCTCATGCATCATCGTTTTTAGATAATGATGTTCTCCCAATCAGGGCGTGAAAAACCCGACAACTGGGAGCCTAAGTCTTTCAGACAAGCTTCGCTAACAGGAAAACGTATTAAGCGATGCAGCGCGGTCTTGGGGGTTTCCCCCATGAGCGACTGCATCAAGACAACGAGGTTTGTATCAATCTGTTGCGGGCTATTTAATTAATGCTGATTGCAATGGTGCAGCAAATATCCTCCGCAAAGTATCTGGAAGACTTAAGCTTAACTTGAGTCAACTAACTAGAGGCGCTTTGACTACGCCCTTAAGAGTTCATTTTTGGACTGCTTCTTAAATAATCCCCGTCGCTCGATTCGCGGGGAGAAGTCAAGATTGACTATAACCGAGATAATGAAACTTCTTATCCAGCAATTGCTGTGAAAGTAGGAGATAAGAAAGATTATTGCCACGCTCTAAAAATTAAGGGACCTTGCCAAATAGTTTATCAGCCACACTAGCCTAACAGAAGTCAAGCAGGCGGTGCCCGTCTGTGGATTCAGGTTGAGCCAAAATACCGAGTAGAGCGGCTATATTTTTCAAATGGAGATTATGGTCCGCCTCCAGAAGTTACTCAACAGAGGCAAAAACTTAAAAGAAACAGGGAAAATCAAAAGTCTTCAAAGAAGAAACGTTCGATAAAATCAAAATCTTAACTTCCCCGACGGGAAGTCACGTACATTTCAACATTGTTGGGAATGCTTGAATAAAGTCTCAAAAAGCTGATCTGAGCGTTTCGCTGCGCGACATGAAAGGCAAGAGTGCCCTGTATTCCTTTCGTGCGAAACATACGATTATCTATATAAATGAAGCTATCCCACTATTACACTTTTTAATTATCTCCAATAACTCTTTTTCGGTGCGACTAGCTCTGGTAAAATTATTATTCGTCAGTCTGCTCGAATACTATTACTGTCAATAAATTATTCTCGGCAAAATGTATTTATCAATACACTTTTCTCAGAAAATTATAAATAACTTGTCTATAATGTCTAGGTTTTATCTTAAGAAAGATGTTTATAAAGCATAGTACTTAAAGGCAGGGTTGAAATAAAGCTTTGATTGGGCACATAGAGCAATAGCTGTTTTGCTACCGCAAAACTCGAATTAACGCGTTTGCGATCTGAAAAAGGCAGTTACGACCTAGGAGGTTGCTCCACATTCCGCAGAAAATGTTTGCTGTATTTTTCTCTAACATTTAAACATTAACATAAGTTTGATAAATGTTTGCTACGAATCTCTGTTATATGATGTCTCATTAAATAACTGTAATAAAAAATCTTTTCGCAACCTTGTATGGACGTTGCATACAACTTCCCTACACTGAGGTTAATTAATGTTACTTGATATTACCTATTGCCTCCATACCTATTTATTTCCTATTCCCAATAACCAGAGTTTTGTAACATTCTTTTTTCATGTTTAAAATAACACCTAATAAGTTTTTTCAGGATATGTAGGAAACTTTTTTATCTTTGGTATAAATTAAGTAAATGGCTAATAGTATTGGATCGGTTTCTCAATCAGATTTGGTAAGTCGGCGACAAAAATTACGCCGTCAACGACGTTTAAAATTAGTAGTAATAATCTGGCAAATAGTAGCAGTTGGTGGTTTAGCATCAGCTCTAGTGTGGGCAATTACTCAGCCAATTTGGCTAATAACTAAACAAGAACAATTCATTGTAGAGGGTAATCAATTGCTTTCAGACAGAGCAATATTGTCTCTAATTTCTTTAGATTATCCTCAATCTCTTTGGGGAATTCAACCACAAATATTAGCTCAGAATTTAGAGTCACATAACCCAATTGCTAAGGCAAAAATTAGTCGTCATTTATTTCCCCCAAGTTTAAGGATTGAGATTACAGAAAGACGTCCTGTAGCAATTACTCAATTTAAAAGTAAGGTAGGTACTGGTAACTCACAAAAAATGGGATGGTTAGATGCTCATGGCAACTGGATACCTCTAGAAAGCTTTTCTGCTCTAGAAAGAACAGGATCTTTACCTACTCTAAAAGTAATTGGTTTTACCGAACAGTATCGTGAATATTGGCATCCTTTGTACCAAAGTTTAAGTCGTAGTCCTGTGAAAGTATTTGAGATTAATTGGCAAGATCCAGGAAATTTAATTCTGACAACTGAATTAGGAATAGTACATCTCGGACCATACAGCTCTAGATTTAGCGAACAATTAAATGTCCTAGACCGTATGCGAGAATTGCCCAATAAAATTGATGTTCGCCAAATGGCCTATATTAATCTGAAAAATCCAGACTCTCCTTTGATTCAGTTACCTAATAAATCTAGAGCAATTAAAATCGGAATATCCAAAAAACTGTAAAAATTTGTAAAAATCTATATAGCAATCCTCTAATATATTTGTGTATAAAAATATTACCGCTTTTAGGGAAAAGGGAAAAGGGAACAGGCAACAGGTGAGAGTTTCAGCTTTTTTATCTACTTTTTGATTACCCGCAACCTATTTAGGATTGCTATAAAAATTAAATTAGATACTTATGAGACGCTTCAGCATCAAGAAAGTTCCTAAATAGGAAAAATGAATAAAAATACTGAGGTTCTTGGATTATAATGCAACATATTTTAGAATATGATTCATTAAGAAAATTTTGAAAGAGGACTCCCTCCATAATCTATGATTTAGCAATAAGATGAATTTCAACCAGCCAATTAATTGAGCAATACGCGGGCGCATTTTTTGGCATTATAACTGTAATTGTATAAAATCCCGAAATAACTTACCAGTAGAAGCTCAAACTAACTTGACACTAATAAGCAAAAATTAATCAAATTCTTGATGGAGGGTAAAAGTGTTTACAACTACACTTTAACAGACTGTAAAAACTGGTTAAGTTCCAGAAAGTCAGCAATCAATAGTTGCTCCAAAATTTTCTGAATATATTATCCCTATTAATCCCCCTTATCCTAATTACAATTGTCAAGCTAAAAACTTAAGAATAGCTCAAAAAAACAATTTCAGATTAAAATCTGTAAATGCTGAAGTTTTACAGCCAACTTTAAAACAATTAGACAGGAGGGGATTTTAGAAAATGAAATCTCTGGGTAAAAGCTTCTTAAGAATAGCGCTCAACAATAATCTCCCATTGTAATCTTTGATTTAACGGTGAGAGTATCAAAAACTAACTAACTTAAAGTCAAAAAACTGTATATCTACCATCCCCAATAATGATAGTGAATAATCAACAAGGGGTCAACTATGAAAGTCCCCAATCTCAAGGACAAGGAAGTTTTCCATTGCCAAAAAATGTCTCTAACCCATTTCGTAATAGCTCAGGATTGTATGGAGAACAAAATTATGACCCCAAAGGTATAACAAAGGAAGAATCTAGGAGTGATGATATCGTGCCAAGTAATGCGGCCAAAATCAAAGTAATTGGTGTAGGAGGGGGTGGCGGCAATGCTGTTAACCGAATGATTGCTAGTGAGGTATCTGGTATAGAATTTTGGACTGTTAATACCGATGCCCAAGCATTAACTTTGTCCCATGCTCCTAAACGCCTACAACTTGGACAAAAGCTTACAAGAGGCTTGGGGGCAGGGGGTAATCCTGCTATTGGGCAAAAAGCAGCGGAAGAATCTAGAGATGAAATAGCTAATGCTTTAGATCATCCCGATCTAGTATTTATTACTGCTGGAATGGGAGGCGGTACAGGTACTGGTGCTGCTCCAGTTATAGCTGAAATTGCTAAAGAGGCAGGATCTCTAACGGTGGGTGTTGTAACTCGTCCTTTTACTTTTGAGGGACGACGCCGAATTACTCAAGCTGATGAAGGAATTACTGCTCTACAAACTAGAGTTGATACTTTAATCGTGATCCCTAATAATCGCTTACTATCTGTTATTAATGACCAAACTCCTGTACAAGAAGCTTTTAGAATTGCAGATGATATTTTACGTCAAGGTATACAAGGGATTTCAGATATTATTACTGTGCCGGGATTAGTAAATGTTGACTTTGCTGATGTTAGAGCAGTTATGGCCGATGCTGGTTCGGCGTTGATGGGAATTGGTATGGGATCTGGTAAGTCTAGGGCAAGGGAAGCAGCAAATATGGCAATTTCTTCTCCTTTGCTTGAGTCTTCTATTGAAGGAGCAAGAGGAGTTGTATTTAATATTACTGGTGGTACCGATCTAACCTTACATGAGGTTAATGCTGCTGCTGAGATTATCTATGAGGTTGTCGATCCTAATGCCAATATTATTTTTGGAGCTGTAATTGACGATAAACTTCAGGGAGAAATCAAAATTACTGTCATAGCTACTGGTTTTAGTGGGGAAGTACAAACTCAACCTACCCAGGAAAAGGTGGTACAACCAAGACGGCCAGTTCCTAATCCTACTCATACTCCTACTCAAACTACTGAACCACAGAAAAAATTATCAGGGTTAGATATTCCTGACTTTCTGCAAAGGCGACGAAATCCACCTAAATAGGGTTTGCTGAAAAAGTCTTTTGGTAGAAGTAGGAGTCAGGATTCAGGAGTCAGGAGTCAGGAAAAATGGGCGATTTAGAGGAGGTAGTTGAATATTTTATCCTTTGATTTTTCTACCATAGTCACCCCAAAATCCTAACTTTTTTCTTGCTCAAGCTGAAAAAGTAGCACTTTTTTTGACTCTCAAAAAGCTAAAACCTTTATATGTCAAGGCATTAAGATTTAATGAGCAAGCCCTAGATAGATCAGAAAAGAAAGATTACAGCAAAGGAAATTTCTTGATATAGCAAAGGAATAGGGAATAGGGGGATAAAATTGTTGGTTTTAATATGAAACCAACATCCTGCACGTCAACCTGTAACATTAAAAATAGTATCAAAATGAGTAGCTTGTTCAGCAAACCCTAATTAGCTCTCCCTTTTAGGGCTCGGATTGACCAAGAAGGAAAAAAATTTATTTCTCGCATTGGTGATTGGATCTGGCGCCGGTAACCTATCCATCCCATCCTACGGACAACTCCGCAATTTAAGTCTGCGACAGCCGTTTAGCTAGGGCACAACGCGCGTTAACGCGGAGCGACATGAAAAACGTAGTTATGCGTAGCAAAACGACCGCTTTTTCCCCTTTACTGGAGAGACTTTAAAGGTGAATTATTTAATTAATAATTATTAATTATTCGGTAAGTATTTATACTATATAGCTCGTATTCATTGACCTTTCTAATTTGTCAAATTATGAGAAAATATTAAGCATAAACACTTACTTAATTGTTTACTTATAAGTTACCACTATGATTTATTCCTGAATTCTGAGGACTGAGGACTGAGGACTGACTCCTAGTTTAATACTATATTCTGAATTCTGAAGTGCCGAATGTAGGTTAAAACTTTTCCAAGAAATCTAAGTTCATAAGCATACATTAATTATCCATTCTATTAACTTCCTATTGCCTCTGACCTGTTCCCTCTCTCAGCTAGGAAATTCCTAAAAGTACGACTACTTATTATATCAATTGTTATGACTAATTTGATGGCATCAAGTATTCCTGTTGCTTTGACTATTGCTGGTTCTGATAGTGGCGGTGGAGCAGGTATTCAGGCAGACTTGCGTACTTTTGCTTTTCACTGTGTTCATGGTACAAGTGCTTTGACTTGTATCACTGCTCAAAATACTTTGGGAGTGAATAGGGTTGATGCTTTGTTGCCAGAGGCGGTTAAAGCACAAATTGAAGCGGTTGTTAAAGATATAGGTGTCCATGCTACTAAAACAGGAATGTTACTCAACCAAGAGATTATTTTGGCTGTAGCTGAGGCAGTGGAAGCTTTAAGTTTAAAACAATTGGTGGTAGATCCAGTAATGGTATCTCGTGCAGGTGTTCAGTTGATTGATGATTCGGCAGTGGCAGCTTTACGGGATTTTTTGTTACCAAAGGCCAGTATTGTTACTCCTAATATTTATGAAGCCGAGATTTTTACTGGTTTAGATATTAATGATATTAATGATATGCGACTGGCAGCTGAGAAAATTCACAAATTAGGGGTGAAGACTGTTTTGGTAAAGGGGGGAGCTTTGAAGAGTAATTTGCGAGGAGCAGATGTTTGGTTTGATGGGGAGTGCTTTGAAATTTTGAGAACTACGATAGTTGAGACTACTAATACTCATGGTACTGGTTGTACTCTCTCAGCAGCGATCGCTGCAAATTTAGCTCAAGGACAAGATTTATTTTCTGCGGTTAAATTGGCAAAGGATTATGTCACAAATGCTTTAAAGTATGCTTTGGAAGTTGGTCAAGGCCAAGGCCCAGTGGGACATTTTTTTCCTTTGTTATTAGACATCTCCAGAAAAGAGGGAACACTTAACTGGGAACACTTAACCCACCCCTAACCCCTCCTGGGAGGGGAATAAGAGATAATTTCTTATGGGAGAATTGATTTGATTTTTAATTTTAACGCTTATGTCTATTAAATACTTGCACGGGTTTGCATTGATGAGATGGAGAATTTGAGATGGAGAATTTTGGGATAATAGGGAATATTAAGAACTTTAGATAGACCGTTATTTTAAGATAGCTTAATTTCATCAAACTGAAAACTTTAATTCATCAAAATAGCCGTTTTTGATGGGTAAAAGAAAAGTAGTCAAATAATAGTTAATATTATTAGTTATTAATCAAAGTTATTCTAATTTACCGAATAATTAATAATTAAATAATTCAGCTTTATTAGCCTTCCCTTGCAAGGGGAAAAAATTTATTTTTTCCTTTTAGTCAATCCTCTCCCTTTTAGCGAGAGGTAATTATCAATTGTCAATTAATGAAAAATATTCTAGAATTTACTGAAAATGGCTAGTAGTAAATTACTAACTATCAGCCATTTCAAGCAAAATAACACAATAAAATATATTTATCTTCTTGCACTCCCTAGGCGATAATAGCGATCGTGATGCCAGCTATATTTTTTACTTTGGTCTTCTTGAGAATCTGAAGAAGATACTTTTTTAGTTTCTTCTATGAATAAAGGAGTTGAGTTTTTCAGAAGATCTCTTTGTACTGCTGCAAAAGCATGACGTACTCCTACGGTAATCTGCTTTTTATAATCTTCTTCTGCTTTTTTTGTTTGAAATTGCCAACCTTCCTGACTTGAAGCATATAAGGGTGGAAGACGATTTAGGGCATAAGTTTCTACATCAGCTAGCTTAATATATTTTGCCAACTTTTGAGGAAGTAAGGTAATTTGACGATTTACTTCCTCTGCCACCATCTTTTCCATGATATTTATATATTTCTTTTGATTTTGAGAATTAACTATCATAATTATTTTCGGATCTCCCACTCAAGTACAAATATTTTTTTGAACTTATCTAACTCTGTTAACCTCAAATTTAGGATAAAAATACTTCTACTGATTAATTTATTTGATTCTAATAACTGTTATTAATTAACTGATAGGTATTTGATTTAATTTATGAGGAAATAACAGTTATAATTAAGTCTTCTATCCCTTTTATATTTTGGTTACCAGCTAAATATCCAATACCCCGATGTAAGTGTAGACGAAATTGACTGGCCAAGGTTTCTCTATCTATACCTATTCCATCATTATAGCAACGTTGTTTAAGAGCTACTAATAGAATATCAGAAAATTTACCTCCAAAAATTCTCCATGTTAATTCTAAGTTGCTATCAGCAGGAATTGGAATTGGAGAGGGAATACTTGATTCTGCCAAAGAGTAACAGAATGCCCAACGGCAAAGGATATTCCACTGGTCAATTTTAGTATTACGTTTAAGTTTGGTTAACTGTTCTTTGGCTACTTGAGAAAGTCGTATTCTTTCAATTGGTGGTTCCATAAAAGGTATGAGATATAGCTATGGGTGATGGGGATGATATTAGATTTTTTTCAGTTGCTTTAATCTATTATTCTCTCCTTGATAATCTATTGGGAATTCTGGTCAAACACTTTTTAATGGGTGCATCTCAATGCAAGAAGAAAGCCAAAAATTTATTGATGCATAGGGAACAGGGAACACTTAACTGGGAACAGCAGATTTGGGAATAGGAAAAAAGTATTTTGGCAAATAGCAAATATGAGATGCACCCTTTTTAATTAAGTTTGATTTGATCAGCAAAATGTTCTATTAATTCCTTGACTATTGCCTATTACTTCATCTCAAAATCAGTCAATATATAAAACTTACTATGTTTATTAGATGCCTTCAATAAGTTGTTGAGCTGATATTTACTAAAAATATCTTTAGAGACTATTGATACAATTTAAAATTTAGTAGGTCTTTATTTATACCTAAAATTCTTTACAACTACATATCTTTAAGAATAACCCAAACTTAATCTATTAATCATAAAATTTTGTAACAAATTAAGTATTATGGTAAATTTACTATCAACTTTTAGCAGTCAGTAGAAAGCCAAAAAAATATATGTCCGATTGTTTAAATGCCTGGGTTTAAATCCTCGAAATCACTGGGCTATATGGCTGAGAATGATTCACCGAAAAAAAAGCTTGAAAGCCTTTCCTTTCAAGGAGAAAAAAGCGGTCGTTTTGCTACAGGATGGGATGCCGAGGAGACCTCGCCATATCCAATAGACCAAGAGAGCGGTCGTTTTGCTATGCATAACTTTCCTATCGGAATGCTTACGCAAAGGCACTTCGGCTGTCGCCGACATGAAAAACGTTTTGCTGAGGCAAAGCGGAGCTTTTTCGTATAGGGAATGCTCCCCTTAAAATAAGAAGAGGTAATTATCGCGGCTATTTCATTCTAGAATAAAGTGACAATTTTACTAGCTTTTAGGGATTGGTTGATATAAACTTCAATCCTTGAAAAGCCATATTTTGGTTAATGCACAAAAAGTCAGACATTAGAACGAAATAGCCCTGGGTAATTAATAATTAACAATGAATAATTATTAATTATTAATTATTGCTATATCTGTTAAAATCAGCAAAATCAATAAATTTTTCATGGTAGATGTTAATTTCAAATTTACATAAATTTTTGACTTATCCTATTAATAAAAAATCGGATCGAGGGGTAATATTTTGGTTGAGTCTTAGTATGACTTTTGCTATAGTTTATGGTTTTTTGGCACTAAAAAAAGCTTTTGCTAGTAGTCTGAGTGTTCAAGATGATGCCAGACAACATATTTTTTGGATGCAACGTTTTTTTAATCCTGATTTATTTCCTAATGATTTAATTGCTGACTATTTTCAATCAGTTGCTCCTGGAGGATATACTTGGCTTTATAAAAGTGCAGCATTTATAGGAGTTAATCCGTTTATTTTAGCAAAAATTATTCCTTTTATTTTGGGTTTAATTTGCACCTATTATATTTTTAGAATCTGTTTGGAAATTTTACCAGTTCCCATGGCGGGATTTATTGCAGCTTTGGTAATGAATCAGGCTATTTGGATGAAAGATGATGTGGCTTCTGCTACTCCTAGAGCTTTTGTTTATCCATTTTTTTTGGCTTTTTTATATTATTTAATTCGTGGTTCTTTAGTCAGAATGGGGATAGCGATCGCTCTGGTGGGATTATTTTATCCGCAGTATGTTTTTGTGGCTTCTGGAATGTTAATTTTGAGGTTAATTTGCTGGAGAGATGGCAGGTTTGAATTATCATCAGAAAAACTAGATTTTTTACTTTGTGGAATTGGTTTAAGTACAGCATTTTTTGTTTTATTGCCTTATGCTTTAAGTTCTTCGGAATTCGGACCTGCTATAAGTCGAGAAGCAGCGATGAAGTTAAGGGAGTTTTATCCGAATGGGAGGAGTACATTTTTTCATGTTCATCCTAAAGATTTTTGGTTAACTGGTAAACGTAGTGGGATGTTTCCTAAGTCTTTATTTACTCCTGCTACTCAATGTGCGGGATTAGTTTTACCGTTTTTATTGTCTTTTGGTTCTGCTTTTCGTTTAATTGAAAATATTACGAGTCGTATTTGGTTGTTAGTGCATTTATTAATGTCATCTTTGGGAATGTTTTTTATTGCTCATGCTTTACTTTTTCGACTACATCTTCCCAGTAGATATACAGGATTAAGTTTCCGTATTATTATTGCTTTGGCGACGGCGATCGCTCTTACTTTGATTATTGATGGTTTGTTTAATTGGGCAGAAAATAGAGAAAAGTTTCCTATTAAATTTCGCCCTATTATTTCTTTGTTTTTAACTGGTTTAATTCTGGCATCTCTGGTTTTATATCCTGCTTTTGTTAAAGGTTTTCCTCTGGTTAAATATAAGGTAGGAAGGGCTATAGATTTATATGAATTTTTTCAAGAACAACCTGAAGATATTTTGATTGCTTCTTTGGAGGAGGAGGCAAATTTATTACCGACATTTGCTCAACGTTCTATTTTGTTGGGGAGGGAATATGCTATTCCTTATCAGGTTGGTTATTATAGTCAGTTTCGTCAACGAACTATAGATTTAATTTTTGCTCAATATAGTTCAGATTTAATGGATGTGAAAAATTTTATTCAAAAGTATGGAGTTGATTTTTGGATGGTACATCGTGGTGGTTTTACGCCGGAATATGTTGAGGATAATAGTTGGTTAATGCAATATGAATCTGCACAGGATGCGGTTACTTTTTTGCAGTTGGGATATATTCCTGCTTTGGCAACAACTATATCTACTTGTACTGTTTTTCAGAATGATAGTTTATTTGTTTTGGATGCTAATTGTATTTTGAGGGAGGGAGAAGAAATTAACAATTAATAATTACTTATTTTGAAAAATAAGAGGATTTGTTAAAAGTAAATTTTTTCTTTTTTCTCCCTATAGGGCAACAGCAAAGGAGAGACTTTAAATCTTTATTTTTCGGTAAATATAATTGTAGAATATTCCTCTAGCTAGAAATATTCACTTTCTTTCTTGTACTGTTTTTCAGAGTGATAATTTATTTGTTTTGGATGTTAATTGTGTTTTGAGGGAGGGAGAAGAAATTAATAATTATAAATTAACAATTAACCATTAACAATTAACAATTAATAATTACTTATTTTGAAAAATAAGAGGATTTGTTAAAAGTAAATTTTTTCTTTTCTTCTCCCTATAGGGCAACAGCAAAGGAGAGACTTTAAATCTTCATTTTTCGGTAAATAGGATTGTAGAATATTCCTCTAGCTAGAAATATTCACTTTCTTTCTTGTACTGTTTTTCAGAGTGATAATTTATTTGTTTTGGATGTTAATTGTGTTTTGAGGGAGGGAGAAGAAGTTAATAATTAGAAATTAACAATTAATAATTACTTATTTTGAAAAATAAGAGGATTGGTTAAAAGTAAATTTTTTCTTTTCTTCTCCCTGTAAGGCAACAGCAAAGGAGAGACTTTAAATCTTTATTTTTCGCTAAATTAGGATTGTAGAATATTCCTCTAGCTAGAAATATTCACTTTCTTTCTTGTACTGTTTTTCAGAATGATAGTTTATTTGTTTTGGATGCTAGTAGAATATTCCTCTAGGTAAAAATATTAACTTTCTTTCTTGTACTGTTTTTCAGAATGATAGTTTATTTGTTTTGGATGCTAATTGTGTTTTGAGGGAGGGAGAAGAAATTAATAATTAGAAATTAACAATTAATAATTACTTATTTTGAAAAATAAGAGGATTGGTTGAAAGTAAATTTTGTTTTTTTTCTCCCTGTAAGGCAACAGCAAAGGAGAGACTTTAAATCTTAATTTTTCGGTAAATAGGATTGTAGAATATTCCTCTAGGTAGAAATATTAACTTTCCTTCTTGTACTGTTTTTTAGAATGATAGTTTATTTGTTTTGGATGCTAATTGTGTTTTGAGGGAGGGAGAAGAAATTAATAATTAGCAATTAACAATTAATAATTACTTCTTCTTAAAAATAAGAGGATTGGTTGAAAGTAAATTTTTGCTTTTTCTCCCTATAAGGTAACAGCAAAGGAGAGACTTTAAATCTTAATTTTTCGGTAAATAGGATTGTAGAATATTCCTCTAGGTAGAAATATTAACTTTCCTTCTTGTACTGTTTTTCAGAATGATAGTTTATTTGTTTTGGATACTAATTGTATTTTGAAGAATGGAGTAGGGTTATAAATTCAAAATTCAAAAGTCAAAAGTAATCTGTGACTGAGTTTTTCCTACGGAAATGCTCCGCAAACAGTATTTATAAATGTCCTAATCTTTGGTTTAACTGCTATATATAGTAACCCTATTATTCGTATCAAAAATTTAGTTGCTTTTAGAGAACAGGCAATAAGGAACAGGTAGAAGTTTCAGTTTTTTTATCTACTTTTGAATTTTTCACAACCTATTTAGGATTACTATATTGTTAATTGGTGTATATCCTAAAATTCACCTCAAAATTTGTGTCATCCAAATGTCTAATCTAATTAATATTAAACATCAATGGGAAAACCAAGGTTTTTGCATTTTTCCCAACTTCCTAGAACCAAAAAAACTAGAAAAATTACAACTTATCTGTGATGATATTTTCCAACAATGGCTAGCAGCATCACCCAATATTGAAGAAGCTGCAAATACAACAAATATGGCATATTTAACTAAGCCTAACTACTTTTACAAAAACTCTAGTTGGTTAATAGAACTATTAGAATTTATTGCCGATCGAAAAATTATCGATATATTAGAATTTATTTCTGGTGAAAAAATTCTTTTCCATAATACCCAATATTTTTTTAATCCTGCTGATAAATCTTGGAAAGGTATTTGGCATCGTGACACACAATTTTTAGCTCCAAAAGCTGAACTAGAAAAACAAAGAATTAAATATAATACTGGTGTACATTTCCGAGTAGCTTTTCTGGCGGATGATTATTTGGAATATGTACCTGGTTCTGAAAAAAGGTGGGATACTCCAGAAGAATTATCAATTATAAAATCAGAAAATGGGAAATTAAATACAGATGATAATATGCCGGGTAAACAGAAAATTTTCCTGAATAAAGGAGATGCTTTATTATTTCATGCTTGGGGAATTCATCGGGGAGTTTATGATTTTAATAAACCTAGACGTACTTTAGATATTATCTATAGTTGGGGTCATCATTGTGATTATTGTATACCGCTTATTACTTGTTTTGAGCAGTTATACTTGTTAGAAAAATTAAGTCCGAATGCTAGGGAGTTTTTTAGTTATTTTATAGAAACATCTCAAAAATATTGGTAAGAAAATCTAGCAATGAAGCATTCAATAATTTTTTTGATATTCTTGAAATGGTTGTAAAATAATTCCTAAAATTTTATCAACTTCTTTTAGCTTTTTTGTAAGTTGGGTCTTGAATAGTTTGGATATATTCTTGCCAAGTTGCTGTTACTTAGGGTTTGCTGAATAAAGTCTTTTGGTAGGGGTAGGAGACAGGAGACAGGAGACAGGAGAAATGGAAATTATAGACGAGGTAGTCGTAAAAATTGTCCCAAGATTTTTCTGCCATAATTATCCCAAGATACTAGCTTTTTGAGCTTTTTAGACCGAAAAGCTTGCATTTTTTTCGACCAAAAAAGGCAACAAACCAATATCAGTCAATGCTTTGATATTTAATCAGCAAGCTACTTAGGTATCTGTAGTTAGTTGAATTTGAGTGTGGTTCATTTTATCGTATTTTTTTTCACAAATCATTTAGCATTACTATACAAAATAAGAATTATTGAGCATTTATTTCTTGAAATTCCTTCAATAACCAAGGATAAACTTGACCTTGGTTTGTTTGGCAACTGCGCTGAAGTGCTTCTTCTAACAAAGAAATAGGTAAACCAGACAAAACTTGAGACTGATCGATTTTTCTACTTCCTCCATTCGTAACTGCAAAAGCAATAATTTCTAGATTCTGTACGTCAACTATCCAATATTCAGAAACATTCATTGCTTCATACAACAAACGTTTTTCACCTTTATCATCAGGAAGAGAGGTATTAGCAACTTCAATAACAAGATTTGGTGGAGGATAAATATCTAGATTGATAATAGAAGTTCCCCTAGGAATAACATTTGCATTTTCACCAATGTAACAGGAGACATCAGGTTGAGCTTCTCGAAACCCAGTTTTGCGATAAGTGCAGTTATCTTTAAAGTTGAGGTTAATATTTCTAGTAGCAGCAAAGAGGCCAACTGCAATAGTGATAACTGCATGGTCATTAGCATGGTCATTTCCTAATGGTGACATTTCGATTCTAAGTTTTCCTTTGTGATAGTAACTTTTAGCTTTTTCGTAAGTTGGGTCTTGAATCGTTTGGATATATTCTTGCCAAGTTGCTGTTACCCAGGTATTTGTGGTTAGTTGGGTTTGAGTTTTGTTCATTGTCAAATAATTTTAATTTTGGGAGATGTCTATTAGTCTGTCAGTTACAGCATATTTTATTGTTAGTGTAGCTTATAGAAAAAACGAGAAAGGGAAAAAGGGGAAAAGAAAAGAGGGGAAGAATCCTAGGAACGAGAGACAGACGAGACGACACGAAAACCCCCATTGATGTAGGGGATGCCCGCACCGTAATAGATACGCCAGGCACAACGGCAATTCCAAGAATAGTAGTTCCAGCAACCGCCACGGAGCAGTCTTTTATTACTATCTCCTCCAGTTTCCCAAGCACTTCCGTCGGTAGGCACTCCATCATAATTATTATGCCAAACATCCTGACACCATTCCAACACATTGCCGTGCATATCGTATAAACCAAAAGCATTGGGAGGAAAACTTCCCACATCGGTTGTTTCTTGTCGAAATTCTTCTTTAGGAGCATAAGCATAAGGATAGTTACCGTCGTAGTTAACTAACTCAGAAGACGTTATAGTTTCTCCAAAATAAAAAGGTGTTGTTGTTCCTGCTCGACAAGCATATTCCCACTGACTCTCACTGGGCAACCTATAAATTTTCCCAGTTTTCCTAGAAAGCTTTTTGCAAAACTCTATAGCGTCATACCAACTAACACTTTCTACTGGGCGGTTTTCTCCTTGAAAATGCGAAGGATTTTGACCCATCAAAACTTGATATTGTTCTTGAGTAATAGGATATTTACTCATATAAAAAGGTTGGAGAGTAACTTCATGTTGCGGACTTTCATTTTCCTCTCTTCCCTCTTCATTGTCTGGGGAACCCATGATAAAACTTCCTCCAGGAATATAAACTATTTCTAACTTAATACCATTACCTAAATCTTCTATTTTTTGCCTAGCACTTCCCTGGGTACGGTGAGTAATATAGCCGGATATATTGACAGTTGGAACTTCAAAAGTAAATAGCTCTCCTTTTTCTGATTCTGTTGAAGATAAAACACAGGGCATTGATGATTGAGATATTTTTCGTGGAGAAGTCAACTGTTTTTGTGGTTGAGAGGTAGGCTGAATAATTGATTGTCGAGATATTTCCGATGGAAAAGTAGATTCTGTTTTTCTTTGATAGTTAGGCAGAATAATAGACAAAATTTCTCCTACATTTTTAAACCTTTTCTTAGTTCCTGCAACAATCATTTTATCCAATATTTCTCCAAGTTCATCACTCACACTCGACTTTAAATAATCTCGCCATACCCAGTCATTTTCACTCACATCAAATAAATCAAAAGGTTCTACTTGAGTTAATAAATGAATACAAGTTACACCCAAACTATAAATATCGCTAGCAAAAGTTGCTTTTCCTATTGCTTGTTCCGGTGCAGCATATCCCGCAGAACCAATAATGGTTCCTGTCACAGCTAAAGCAGTCTTTGTGGCATATTTAGCTGCACCAAAATCTACCAATATAATATTATCTGGCGAGCTAGAAGCTCGCACTGGAGCTTGCATTGGATATTGATTATTATTCTTTCTCCTAATAATATTCTCTGGTTTAATATCTCGATGAATTACCTGTTGAGAATGAATAAATTCCAACACCGGCAATAAACTTTTTAACAACTCTAAAATTTGACTTTCATCAAACGCTCCCGACTCTTCTAATTCCTGTTGTAAATTTTGCCCGTCGATAAACTCTTGTACTAAATACTGTCGATTATCTTGAGTAAAATATGCGAAAAGTTCGGGAATTTGTGAATGTCTACCTAAACCATCCAAACGTTGAGCTTCTTGAGCAAATAATTCCGCAGCTTTTTCCAAACTTTTAGTTCCTTGTGCTTGAGGAAAAAATTGTTTAATTACGCAGAAATGTTTTGAAGGTTTGTCTTCATCTACAGCTTGAAAAGTTCTACCAAAACTTCCTTGTCCGATAATTTTTAGAGGGCGGTAACGTTCTTTTAAAACTAATTTTTCACCACAACTGTAACAGAATTTTGTTTGTGATGGATTAGGTTTTAAACAGTTAGGATTTAAACATTGAGTCATTTTCAGTTATCAGCTTTTTCAGTTATCAGTCTAGTAGGTTGGATTTCGGGTTCCTCAACCCAACCAATAATATAATAACGAAAACAAAACCCAACAATAAACAATAATACTGTATGTTGGGTTTCACTTTGTTCTACCCAACCTACATTATTACCTATTTTTTTATTGAATAAAAAATTATGTGTGTAGACGAACCTAGTGCAGAATGGCGGAAATAACTGACCAGTTACAAAATCCTAAAAGCCTTACTAATCAATACTTTTGACTTTTGAATTTTGAATTTTGACTTCCGCGTAGCGGCACTAGCACAATAACATTTCTTATTTTTAGATGATCGGAGTTTTTGGTAGCAGGCAACCCCTTCGGTGCAATTTTTAGGTAGCTATACACAATGAAAATTATTGAGGATTTATTTCTTGAAATTCCTTCAATAACCAAGGATAAACTTGACTTTGGTTTATTTGGCAACTGCGCTAAAGTGCTTCTTCTCACATGGATTTAAGAATTTTCTCGATATTCTTGAAATGGTTCCAAAATAATTCCTAAAATTTTATCAACTTCTTTGACATAATATTCCCCTGCATCTATACGTACAATTTTTTCTTCAAGTGTTAAAAACTTCCAATTTGTTCCAGTTGTAACTGCACCATAAATAACCTTAACTTGATTACCTGATCGCTGATTAAATAATTGCGCTCCTACCATACTAGAAACGCATTGTCCTAAGCCTCGAATAATATTTTCATTTTTAGCTTCAACGATGGTAATAACTGGAGCTGTAATGAAATATTGTTCGGGAGAACAACTGAGCAAAAAATCACAATATCCTTGTAATCCTAATTCTGCTTCTACATTAAATTCTGTTCCTGAAAAAAGACTAATTTGATAATTTAATTGTCGTCTAACATCGGCTAAAATTTGAGAAATTAATAATTCAGAACGAGCTTTTTCTGTATTAATAGCAGTTGCTAATGGAATATATTCTCGTAAAATAGTTGTGAGAATTTCAGAAGGTTGAACTGGTTTAATTTCTTCAAATAAATTTTGATTTTCTTCCAGGGTTAATTCAAAATTTGTCTTGGCGTTTTCTAATGTAAATTTACTGTAAGAAAGATTGCTCATGTAATTACTACAATGACTATTCCAAAATTTCAATTAAGGGTAGCTTTGATCTCCTTATCCAATTTTTACTTGGGTTTGGAGACTAAACCACTATGATAAAATATTACAACTTATTAGAATTGCTATAATTTATAATTAGTATCAAAAAATTATTTAGCTAATGAGTAAAACTATGAATGTTGTCTTAACTCCAGATATAGAAAAATTTGTGAAAGAGCAAATTGAGAGTGGAAACTATCAGGATGCACTAGCAGTTATTCGGGAAGGATTAGAATTATTGGCAGAGAGAGAAAGAATTTATAAGGGAAAATTTCAGGAACTTAAACAGGAGGTGGAAATTGGTGTTGAAGCACTAAAGCGTGGTGAAATATTTGATGGTGAAGCAGTATTTGATGAATTAGAAGAAGATATTAGGCAAATAGAAGTTTCCATGGAAAATAGAGGTGAAAATTAAATGGGTAGGTATGTTTTTGTTTCTCCAGCACGATTAGATTTAAAATAAATTAATACTTATCTAGCTCAAAAAAATCCACAAGCAGCAAGAAAACTACAAGCAAAAATTAGAGAAAAGTGCAGATAATTAGCAGATTTTCTAGGAATGAGACTTTGTTAATGGATAATTGATAATTGATAATTACTTCTGGTTAAAACTGAAACATAATAGAATATAAGGAAATATTATTTCTTGATTTTTTCTTGAAATAGAAGGCTTTATACTTTGATTTTTCGGTAATCGTGAAGAGCTAGCTTCAGGATTAAGAACTTTTTCTGTGGATGATTATCTTATCTTTTATTTTTAGGTTCAAAAAAGAATTGAAATTGTATGAGTAGTGAGTGGATACTGAGATTTAGAGGCACTTTTTGAAGATGGAGATGAGAGTTCATTTACTACTTAGCAAGAAAACTTAGTTGAATAAAAAGTCATGCGTATAGACAAAAGAGCCCATTTAAGTTTTATAATATCAGAATTGGGGTGAAAATGGAAGGGAAATTTCTTTGAGGCGCGATTTTTTCAGGAGCTTCAGAGAATGACAATATTGATGCTTTCCTAATGCTATGAGGTTGATGGAAATATTTGATCAGGGTTAGATAAATAAGTCGGCCGGGGTGCTTTAACAAATGATAATATTTCCTTGAACATAGCTCTATAGAAAAACTCTTGAATGTTTTGATGGCTTTTTAGTATAAATATTTGATTGAATAAAAAGTCATGTGTATAGGCGAGCAACCCCACTTAACTTCCATAATATCAGAATTGGGGTGAAAATGGAAGGGAAATTTCTTTGAGGCGCGATTTTTTCAGGAGCTTCAGAGAATGACAATGTTGATGCTTTCCTAATGCTATGAGGTTGATGGAAATATTTGATCAGGGTTAGATAAATAAGTCGGCCGGGGTGCTTTAACAAATGATAATATTTCCTTGAACATAGCTCTATAGAAAAACTCTTGAATGTTTTGATGGCTTTTTAGTATAAATATTTGATTGAATAAAAAGTCATGTGTATAGGCGAACAACCCCAGTTAAGTTTTATAATATCAGAATTTTTGTGAGGATGCAAGGGAAAATCTTTTGACCCGCGATTTTTTTCGGGAGCTTCAGAAAATGAAAATGTCGATCGCTTTCTACTCAGAAGGAATGAATAGAAAGATTTGACGAGGGAAAAAATCTTTGCGGAGCTTCAGAAAATGAAAATATTTCTGCTATTGCTTCTCAGAAAAATTCCTGAATATTTGATTGTCCTTTACCCAGGAAATTTAGTTGAATAAAAAGTCATGCGCATAGGCGAAAGACTCCAACTAAGTTTTATAGTATCAGAATTTTTGTGAGGATGCAAGGGAAAATCTTTTGACCCGCGATTTTTTTTCGGGAGCTTCAGAAAATGAAAATGTCGATCGCTTTCCACTCAGCAGAAATGCATAGAAAGATTTGACGAGGGAAAAAATCTTTGCGGAGCTTCAGAAAATGAAAATATTTCTGGTTTTGGCGGTTGGTGATTTTAGCTATGATCGTGTTTTAGTAGCGATCGTCTAAAGCCAGAGTTAGTTCATTTTCGGAAGCACTAGATCAGACAAGATGAGTAGTGAATTTTTCTTGATTGAATAAAAAGTCATGCGTATAGGCGAACGACCCCAACTAAATTTTATAGTATCAGAATTTTTGTGAGGATGCAAGGGAAAATCTTTTGACCCGCGATTTTTTTCGGGTGCTTCAGAAAATGAAAATGTCGATCGCTTTCCACTCAGCAGGAATGGATAGAAAGATTTGATGAGGGAAAAAATCTTTGCGCAGCTTCAGAAAATGAAAATATTTCTGCTATTGCTCCTCAGAAAAATTCCTGAATATTTGATTGTCTTTTACCAAGGAATTTTGGTTGAATAAAAAGTCATGCGTATAGACGAACGAGTCCAGCTAAATTTTATAGTATCAGAATTTTTGTGAGGATGCAAGGGAAAATCTTTTGACCCGCGATTTTTTTCGGGGGCTTCAGAGAATGACAATGTCGTTCGCTTTCCACTCAGCAGGAATGGATGGAAAGATTTGATGAGGGAAAAAACATTTCTGGGATCTTCATAAGATGAAGATATTTCTGGTATTGGCGGTTGGTGGTTTTGCCTATGATTGTGTTTCAATAGCGATCGCCTAGAGCAATAGTCAATTCATTTTATGAAGCACCCAGTCAGAGGAGTTGGGTAGTGAAATTTTCCTTTTATTGCGTATAGAGCAATAGTCAATTCATTTTATGAAGCACCCCGCTAGAGGAGATGGATAGTGAAATTTTCCTTTTATTGCGTATAGAGCAATAGTCAATTCATTTTGTGAAGCACCCGGACTGAGGAGTTGGGTAGTGAAATTTTCCTTCTGTTGCGTATAGAGCAATAGTCAATTCATTTTGTGAAGCACCCGGACTGAGGAGTTGGTTAGTGAAATTTTCCTTCTGTTGCGTAGAGAGCAATAGTCAATTCATTTGCTGAAGCACCCCCCAGAAAAGATGGGTAGTAAAAAATTCCTTCTGTTGCTTATACAGCAATAATTGCATTTTATGAAGCCTTCACAAGATGGAGATGATAATTAATTAATTTTCTGAAGCACCCTACCAGAGTAGATAGATAGCTAGGGAAGCGTAACGCACCAAACAAAATATTTGGAATAGAAATATTTGGCAGAGGTGGTGCGTTACATTTCATTAACGCACCCTACTTTTTCAGTTATCAGTTATCAGTTATCAGTTATCAGTTGAGAATGATGGCTTATTACTAAATTAAAGCAGCCATCTTCACATCATTAGTTGCCAATAACTCCTGTAACTCATCAGAATCTACAGTCTCCTTGTCAACCAACATCTCAGCCAACTTATCCAAAACATGACGGTTGCCTACTAAAACCTCCTTCGCACGACGATAAGCTTCGTCTACCAAACTGCGTACCTCATCATCAATAGCAGCAGCAGTTTCCTCAGAAAAATCACGTTCTGCCATAATATCTCTACCCAAGAACATATTACCATTCTGACGACCGAGAGCCACAGGACCGAGGCGATCGCTCATTCCAAAGCGAGTCACCATCTGACGAGCAACACGGGCAACCTGCTGCAAATCATTAGAAGCACCAGTTGTTACCTCTTCATCACCAAAAATAATCTCTTCAGCAATACGACCACCCAAAGCAACTGCCATTTGATTTTGTAAATAAGCACGGGAATACAAACCAGAATCCATCCGGTCTTCACTAGGAGTAAACCAAGTTAAACCACCAGCTCCACCACGAGGAATAATACTAATCTTCTGTACTGGGTCATAATCAGGCATTAAAGCTCCAACCAAAGCATGACCAGCTTCGTGATATGCGACTAATTCCTTACGCTTCTCGCTCATTACTCGGTCTTTCTTCTCTGGACCAGCTAATACCCGATCAATAGCATCATTAACTTCGTCCATAGAGATTTCTGTTAAGTTGCGACGAGCTGCCAGAATAGCTGCTTCATTTAATAGATTAGATAAATCTGCTCCAGTAAATCCAGGTGTCCGACGGGCAATTTTTTCTAAGTCTACATCTTTGGAAAGACTCTTGCCACGAGCATGAACGTTGAGAATTTCTAGACGACCTGCATAGTCGGGGCGGTCTACTACTACTTGACGGTCAAAACGACCAGGACGAAGTAGAGCAGCGTCTAAAACGTCGGGGCGGTTAGTTGCAGCAATAATAATGATGCCTGTGTTGCCTTCAAAACCATCCATTTCGGTGAGTAGTTGGTTGAGAGTTTGTTCTCTTTCGTCATTACCACCACCTAAACCGGCGCCTCTTTGACGACCCACTGCATCTATTTCATCTATAAATACGATACAGGGAGCGTTAGATTTGGCTTGTTCAAATAGGTCGCGGACGCGGGAAGCACCTACACCTACGAACATTTCGACAAATTCTGAACCGGAGATGGAGAAGAATGGTACTCCTGCTTCTCCAGCAACTGCTTTTGCTAATAGGGTTTTACCTGTTCCGGGAGGACCTACTAATAGTACGCCTTTGGGTATTTTGGCTCCTATTGCTGTGAAGCGATCGGCATTTTTGAGGAAGTCTACTACTTCGGTTAGTTCTAGTTTGGCTTGTTCGATACCTGCTACATCCCCAAATGTGACTTGGGTTTGGGGTTCCATTTGGACTCTGGCTTTGGATTTACCAAAGTTCATTGCTTGGCTACCTGGTCCACTTTGAGCGCGACGTAGTAGGAAGAATAGTCCGACTAATAATAGGATGGGGAAGAATAAACTGCTTAATGCTCTGACCCAGAATCCTTCTTCGTTCTGAGGTAGTACGGAAATATCTACCTTTTTGTCAGTGAGGATGTTTATTAGGTCAGGGTCGTTGGGTAAATTAACTTGGAAGTCAGTGCCATCTGCTGCTTTGACTCTAGCTATTGTCCGGTCAGCACTTATAAAGACTTTTTCTACGTTATTGCTTTCTACTTCCTGAATGAATTTACTGTATTTCCAGGTTTCGCGAGTTTGGGGTTGTTGATCGAAGAATGCTGTTGCTAGGGCGATGACTACTATTGCTAGTAGGGCATACAGACCGGCATTTCTCCACTTTTTATTATTCACTAGGTTTGCTCCTCCTAATTTTTTATGGTATGGGGACTTTGTTATTTAATCCTGGTATATTAACTTATGTTAATTTATTTCTCATATAATATCACATTGTTGGCTATGGTGCTAGGAAGTAAGAATTCAGCACACGGGGATTGGGCCACGGATATATGGATGGGTGGAGAGGGTGGGGAAGTGTGGGGGGTGTGGGAGGTGTGGGAGGTGTGGGGGGTGTGGGAAGTGTGGGAGGTGTGGGGGGTGTGGGAAGTGTGGGAGGTGTGGGAGGTGTGGGAGGTGTGGGAGGTGTGGGAAGAAATTACAAAACTTATGTATTTAGTCTTCGCCATTACTATGCAGGACTACCCTTTTTTCAAGTATAGGAAAATGAAACAATTATCTGGTAAAAATGTGGTGGGGAAACTCAACTTCTACAATTTTTTTCAGAAATATTTTCTGATGGCTATTTTTATAGATATAAGTTTCCTGATTTTCACTTCATCTGTCATAACTGATAACTGATAACTGAAATGATGAATTTTAACTATCTAGAAAATTTACGGGAAATTTGAGGTGGAAAAATGAAACAATCCTCTGGCAAAAATGTGGTGGGGAAACTCAACTTCTACAATTTTTTTCACAAATAATTTCTGATGGTTATTGTTGATAAATATAAGTTTCCTAATTTTGACTTCACCTGTTATAACTAATAACTGATAACTGAAATGATGAATTTTAACTATCTAGAAAATTTACGGGAAATTTGAGGTAGGAAAATGAAACAATCCGACGACAACAATTGGATTTGGAAACCAAACCCCTACAGTTTTTTTCACAAATAATTTCTGATGGTTATTGTTGATAAATATAAGTTTCCTAATTTTGACTTCACCTGTTATAACTAATAACTGATAACTGAAATGATGAATTTTAACTATCTAGAAAATTTACGGGAAATTTGAGGGAGGAAAATGAAACAATCCTCTGGCAAAAATGTGGTGGGGAAACTAAATTTCTACAGTTTTTTTAGCAAATATTTTCTGATGGCTATTGTTATAAATATAAGTTTCCTGATTTTCACTTCATCTGTCATAACTAATAACTAATAACTGAAATGATTAATTTTAACTATCTAGAAACTTCAGGATGGCTGAAGTCGTTAACAGAGGGAAAGTCAATAGATTACAATTATAATCCTCTACCTTGGTATTCTTATCCTGCTATTGAATTTATTGAGGATAAATTAAAGAGTGATTTTCGAGTATTTGAATATGGGAGTGGACAATCAACTTTGTGGTATGCTCAAAGAGTTAAAGAAGTAATTTCTGTAGAACATAATCCTGATTATTTTCTCAAAATTAAAAGTTATACGCCAGAAAATGTCATACTTTCTTTATTGGAGGATAGAGAAAAATATGCTGCCGAAATTAACAAATATAATGATGGTTATTTTGATATAATTGCAATTGATGGAATTAATAGGGTAGGTTGTGCCGAGGTCTGTTATCGGAAATTAACAGCAAATGGCTTGATAATTTTTGATAATTCGGCTCGAGAAGAAAATGATGTAGCTTTAGAGTTTCTGCAAGAAAAAAAATTTAAACGGTTAGATTTTTACGGATTACTTCCTACTCAAAAATATAAGATTTGTACTTCGATTTTTTTGCAGAATGAGGAAGTATTTAATCGGGGTAGTTTACCTAGTAAAAAAAAATATTGTTTGGGAATTTCTCTGGGGCAAGGTGAAGCAATAACTAAAAGACAAAATCAAAATCAAGGTAGTCATAATAATCAGATTTTGGCTTGTTATGAAGCTATTAAAAGTCAACCTTATGCTGCTGACGCTTACCAGAGATTGGGGGATATCTATTATTCCCAAGGTCAAATTGAAAAGTCTATTCGTTCTTACCAGAAAGCTATAGAATTACAACCAGATTTGGCAAGAGTTTATGCAAGGTTAGGTGGAATTTATTCGCAAAAAGGTAAATTAGAACAGGCGATCGCTTACTATCAAAAAGTTATTAAATTTGAACCTAGTTTGGCAGCGACATATTGGAGTATTAGTGAGATTTTACAGCAACAAGGCAGGCTATTTGAAGCTAATGTTTATCAGCTAAAAGCATTGGAAATAAAACCTGATATAACTACAAAATATTATGCTTTGAATAAGCTGGATCTTAAACTTACTCCTTATTTAACTTGGGAATATGGTTTTTTTGTTGAAGTTGGAGCGAATGATGGAATACGTCAAAGTAATTCTTTATATTTTGAGAAGTACAAAAACTGGCAAGGTATTTTGATAGAAGCAATACCAGATTTAGCGGAAAAGTGTAGAATTAATCGCTCTAAGTCTGTGGTAGAAAATTATGCTTTGGTTCCTTTTGATTATGGTCTGGATTATATAAAAATTTATTATTGTAATCTCATGTCTTTTGTTGATGGAGCTATGAAGTCAGAGGAGGAAAAAAAAGTTCATTTAGAAAGGGGTTGCCAAGTTCAAAATATTAATCATAGTTATGAAATAAATGTACGAGCAACAACATTAACTGCAATTCTTGATAAGCATGGAGTTAAAAATATAGATTTATTTTCGTTGGATGTTGAAGGTTTTGAATTAGATGTTTTGCAGGGTATTGATTTTGATAAGTACCAACCAAAATTTATGTTGATAGAGGTACGTTATGCAGATAGAAAAGCAGTTGATTCTTTTTTGAAGCCTTTATATGAACCTATTGCAGCACTATCTAATTCTATAAATGAGACTTTACCGGAACGGTCTTATCAGGATATTTTATATAAAAAAGCGGGGTAAGTATTTAGCTATTAGTTGTCAGTTCTCAGGAGCAAAATTCTTTTTTTCTCAAGTAAATTTATGAGTATTGTGGATGAGGAAATGGTAGTGTCATTTTCTCAAGCGCCGGCGAGTCGGAGTGCTCTTTGAATTTCTGATTATTGCGGATGGGGAAATAGTAGTGTCATTTTGGGAAGCACCTCTGATTATTGCGGATGAGGAAATAGTCGTTTCATTTTCTTAAGCACCCGCAAGTGGGAGTCCGGTTTGAATTTCTGATTATTGCGGATGGGGAAATAGTCGTTTCATTTTCTCAAGCGCCGGCGAGTCGGAGTCCGGTTTGAATTTCTGAGTATTGCGGATGGGGAAATAGTCGTTTCATTTTCTCAAGCACCTCTGATTATTGCGGATGAGGAAATAGTCGTTTCATTTTCTTAAGCACCGGCGAGTGGGAGTCCGGTTTGAATTTCTGATTATTGCGGATGGGGAAATAGTCGTTTCATTTTGGGAAGCACCTCTGATTATTGCGGATGGGGAAATAGTCATTTCATTTTCTCAAGCACCCGCAAGTGGGAGTCCGGTTTGAATTTCTGATTATTGCGGATGGGGAAATAGTCGTTTCATTTTGGGAAGCACCTCTGATTATTGCGGATGAGGAAATAGTCATTTCATTTTCTCAAGCACCCGCAAGTGGGAGTCCGGTTTGAATTTCTGATTATTGCGGATGGGGAAATAGTCGTTTCATTTTCTCAAGCACCCACAAGTGGGAGTCCGGTTTGAATTTCTGATTATTGCGGATGGGGAAATAGTCGTTTCATTTTCTCAAGCACCTCTGATTATTGCGGATGAGGAAATAGTCGTTTCATTTTCTCAAGCACCCGCAAGTGGGAGTCCGGTTTGAATTTCTGATTATTGCGGATGGGGAAATAGTCGTTTCATTTTCTCAAGCACCGGCGAGTGGGAGTCCGGTTTGAATTTCTGAGTATTGTGGATGGAGAAACAGTCGTTTCATTTTGGGAAGCACCTCTGATTATTGCGGATGGGGAAAAAGTCGTTTCATTTTCTTAAGCTCCTAAAAGTTAGGGTACAGGGCAATTTATTGTCACATTTAGAAAAACTTTATTCTTTAAAATCTCCTACATCTTGCTAAAATTAGTTAACCAAAAATTCAGCTCTCAATACTCAATTTTTAAGGAAATGAAAAAGATAAATTTCAGTATTTCAAGCCTCTTAGTTTAGCCAGAGAAATTGATAACTGAAAATTCAGGTTTCAAAACTTCATTTTTAAGGAAATGAAAAAGATAAACTTCAGTATTTCAATTCTCTGAGTTCAGGTAAAGAAACTGATAATTGACAACTGAAAACTCAGGTATCAAAACTCCATTTTTAAGGAGATGAAAAAGATAAACTTCAGTATTTCAATTCTCTGAGTTCAGCCATAATAGCTGATAACTGATAACTAAAAATCAACTAAATAACTAAAATGACTCAATTTAAATTAACAACTTCTGTGGTTTTAATTATATTTAATCGACCAGATACAACGGCAAAAGTATTTCAGGCAATTCGTCAAGTAAAACCTCCTCAATTATTTGTAATAGCTGATGCTCCTCGCCACAATAAACCAGGAGAAATTGAGAAGTGTATGGCAGCAAGAAAGATAATTAATCTGGTTGATTGGAAGTGTGAAGTTTTGACTAATTATGCTGAAGTTAATTTAACTGGTAAAAGAAGAATTCCTAGTGGCTTGAATTGGGTTTTTAGTATGGTTGAATCAGCAATTATATTGGAGGATGACTGTTTACCACATCTGAGTTTTTTTCAGTTTTGCCAAGAATTATTAGACAGATATTATCATAATGAAAAGGTAATGGCGATTTCTGGAGATAATTTTTTGTTTGGTCAAAAATATACAGAATATAGTTATTATTTTTCTCATTATTTTCATGGTTGGGGTTGGGCAACTTGGCGACGAGCATGGCAAAATTTTGATGCTGAAATAAAATCTTGGCCTCAACTTCGAGACAGTAATAGGTTAAAAAGTATTCTTCAAAATACTCTGGCAGTTAGATATTGGTCAAATATTTTTGAAAAGAGTTATCAAAGTTATTTAGCTTGGGATTATGCTTGGTTATTTTCTGGTTGGAGTCATGGTAAATTAACAATTCTGCCTCAGATAAATTTGGTTTCTAATATTGGTTTTAGTCCAACAGCTACTAATACTAAAGATGTAAATAGTAAGTTTGCCAATATTTCTGTGGAGGAAATGATTTTTCCTATGAATCATCCTTATTCTATTATTCGTAATATTCAAGCTGACAATTTTACAGAGAAAATAATGTTTAGTGGGAGTTTACAGTTTCAAGATGTTCGTTGCCAAGTTTGCGGTTCAATGTCTCATAAATTTGATACTGCTAAGGTTTTAAATAAATATAATGTTGATTATTTTCAATGTTCTAATTGCGGGTTTATACAAACGGAAAATCCTTATTGGTTAGATGAAGCTTATAGGTCAGCAATAGCTGGTAGTGATGTGGGTTTGGTGTCTAGAAATCAGAGTTTTTCTTTGATTACAGAAAATTTGATTCTTAATTTTTTTAATGCTGATGATAAGTTTTTGGATTATGGTTGTGGATATGGTTTGTTTGTCAGGATGATGCGCGATTTGGGATTAGATTTTTATGGGTATGATAAGTATTGTGAAAATATTTTTTATGAAGGATGGGAAGGGGGAATAAATGGGGAGGAAAAATATGAGTTAGTGACGGCTTTTGAGGTGTTTGAACATTTTATAAATCCTCTGGCTGAGATTGAGAAGATTTTGCAAAGAACGAGAAATATTTTATTTAGTACACAGCTATTGCCGTCTCATAATCCTCGTCCTAATGATTGGTGGTATTATGCTCTGGAAGAAGGTCAACATATTTCTATATTTACGAGAAAGGCATTATCTATAATTGCTCAAAAGTTTAAACTTAATTTATGTTCAAATGGAGAACATTTGCATCTATTAACAGAGAAAAGATTATCAAATCGCGAGCTTCAAAGCATATTTATGGTGACTAGAAATAAACCTGAGAAAAGGAAAGATTCTTTAACTCAACTAGACTATCAAAAAGTTATAAAAAAGCAACGCAAAAATCAGCAGCAATTGGATTTAAAGGTTATGGTCGATGGTGTATTTTTCCAACTAAATAATACAGGTATCGCTCGTCTCTGGAAATCTTTGTTAGAAGTATGGTCAAAAGATAGTTTTTGTAAAAATATCTTAGTGCTTGATAGAGCAAAAACCGCACCTAAAATTCCTGGCATAAACTATCGTGTTGTACCTGGATATAACTATGAAAAAATAGATGCAGATCGTCAAATGTTGCAGCAAATATGTGATGAAGAAAATGCCGATATTTTCATTTCTACTTATTACACAACTCCTATTTCAACGCCATCTATATTTATGGGTTATGATATGATTCCAGAAATTTTTGCTAAAAATATTGACGATCCTGCATGGCAAGAAAAACATCGTAGTATTCGACAGGCAGTTTCTTATATTGTAATTTCAGAAAATACAGCTCGGGATTTAATAAAATATTTTCCTCAAATTTCTATAAATTCTGTCACGGTAGCTTACTGTGGAATTGAATCTAAATTTTCGATAGCGACTCCTCAAGAAGTTGCTAATTTTAAACAAAAATATCAGATTAATCGACCATATTTTTTGATGGTGGGTGACAGAATAGGTTGCCTGGATTATAAAAATACTATTTTATTTTTTCAAGCTTTTGCTAAATTGGAAAAATATCCAGAATTTGAGATTGTTTGTATCGGAGGAAATAAAAAATTAGAGCCAGAGTTAAGCAAATATATTTCAGGTAGTAAAATTCATTTATTACAACTGAATGACCAAGAATTAATATTGGCTTACTCTGGAGCGATCGCTTTAATTTATCCTTCAAAATATGAGGGTTTTGGATTGCCTATTTTGGAGGCAATGGCTTGTGGTTGTCCGGTTATTACTTGTAAAAATGCTTCGATTCCAGAAGTGGCAGGAACAGCAGCTTTATATATAGATGATAATGATATTAATGGGTTAGTAAATGCTTTGGGTGAAGTGCAAAAATCTGAGGTTCGGCAACAATTAATTAGTGCTGGTTTAGCACAAGCTCAAAAGTTTTCTTGGTCTCAAATGGCTAAGATTATGACTGATATGTTTATTCAGACTTTTAATCAGATTAAAGTAAAAAGATTATCTACTTCAAAACCAGCACCTCAACCTTTGCAAATTACATCAGCAGAAATTAATTTAATTAAACAGCAAATACCAATCAAAAAGAATTTAGTAATAGTTACAAGTATTGCAGCTGGTAATGAAAAAAATCAGCTATCTGCGATTGAAAGTTGGCAAAAATCTGGATTTAATGTTGTCTCATTAAATAATGAAGCAGAAATTAATCGGCTTGAATATATATATAAAGATGTGACTTTTTATCCAGTTAAACGTGATGCTAAAGCAATAGTAGGAAGACCTCTGATTTATGTTGACGATCTACTACTTTATCTCAAACAATACGGCACAAAAATTTGTGGGATTATTAATTCCGATATTCGTTTAGAAGCAGGGGAAAATTTTCTATCTTTTATCTCTCAACAGGCAGAAAATTCTGTAATTTTTGGTTCCAGAGTAGATATTGATAGTTTTGAATTAACAGGAGGTAAGATTTATGAAAGAGGTTTTGATATTTTCTTTTTTGATAAACTTTTACTAGAAGAGTTTCCTATTTCTAAATTTTGTTTGGGTCTGCCTTGGTGGGATTTATGGATTCCTAGTATGGCAATAAAAAAAGGTTTGAATAGTAAATATTTGGTGACTCCAGTTGTTTACCATTTGAAGCATAAGATAAATTACAGTAACGATTTTTGGCAAACAATGGGAATTCATTTTGCTGATTTTTTTAACATAAACCTGAGTCAAAAATTTCAGGAAATATTGGTTACTAATCCCAGGCAGTTACAATTAGAGTTAACTCAATTTGCTCATCATACTGTGGGTAATATTCATCAAAAAACAGAGAAAGTTTATTATCAAACTCAACGGCAAAACAGAAATAAAAATATAGATAATCCAGATATGAATAATTCTAATTTTACTGAAATTATAGATGAATTTCCAGCTATTACTTCTTTGTCTGTTAGTAGCAAGAGACCGTTTTTTTCCGTAATGATTCCTACCTACAAAAAGGTCAAATATTTAGAACAAACTCTGAAAAGTGTTTTGCAACAAGCTCCTTCTCCAGAGGAAATGCAAATAGAAGTAGTTAATGATTGTCCTGATGTTAAAATTCAATCTGAAATAGAAGCTATTGTCCGAAAAGTTGGGGGAGAAAGAGTTAATTTTTATCGACATTTTCCACAAGATATTGGTCAAGCTCCAATTTTTAATATCTGTCTACAACGCGCTCAAGGATATTGGATTCATCTACTCCATGATGATGATTTTGTTTTGCCTGGATTTTATGAAAAGCTACGTCAAGTAATAGAAAGAAATACAACAGTTGGAGCAGCATTTTGTCGTCATTCTTATATAGATGAAAATAACAATCAAAAGATGGTCTCCCCATTGGAAAAAGAAACTCCGGGTATTATTCCTAACTGGTTAGAAAAAATTGTTGTTATGCAGAGAATACAATGCGCTTCAATGGTGGTAAAACGTAGCGTTTATGAAAAATTAGGAGGATTTTGTTTAGAAGCAAAGTCGGCGGCAGATTGGGAAATTTGGAAACGTATTGCTGCTTATTATCCTGTTAGTTATGAACCTCAAATTCTGGCTTGTTATCGTTTACATTCAACCTCGGAAACTTCGCGATTAATTGAGTTTGGCGGAAATATTTCTGATACTCGTAAAGCTATCGAAATTTCTGAGTCTTATCTACCAAAAGAAATATCTAAAAAATTGTCCGATCTAGCTAGAGAACATTATGCTCTTTCTGCTACTAAAACAGCACAACAAATGTTGAGCGTGGGAAAAGCAGAAGTAGCGATCGCTCAAATTCAGGAAGCTTTAAAATGTAGTAATTCTTCCCAAGTAAAAGAGGGGATAATTTCTCTGTTTGTTACTTCAGATGCCACTCCACAAATAGATGTAAATCAACTTTTATCTGAAGTTTCTAAATATGTGCAGGAATATCAAAAAGATAATTCTAATAAGTCAGCTTTAAATAAGTTACGTCAAGTCCGTCAACAAATTGCTAATTATTGGCTAAACTTACCCACAGAAAAATTAGAAAGTGTTTATTTAGGGGATGTTGGTAGAGCTAATCAAAAGTTAATTAGCAGTAATATTAAATATGAACAAATTTCAGAGACAGAAAAATATTTTGTTGAACAAATAGCAACTTATATTTCTCAAGGATTAGCTCGACAAAATTCTATTCAATATCTTTTAGCTGCAACTCTCTATTATTACCCCCATCAACTCTCGCCAAAATGGTTTGTAGAAGCTCCTATTCCTAAGTGGTTTGTCAATGACTACATCAAATTTATGATTGATGCTCCTAACTACTTTCAAGAAATAGGAGAAGCGGATAAATATTACCGTTATACTTTCGACTGGATTAACTATTTACATCAAAGAATCTTCAGTAACTCCGACTCAAAAATCTGGCAAGATATGGCTTGGTTTGTCACCCAGAAATCTAACTTTATTCCTCTCTACTTTAATAACGAAAATCTCAAAGATATATATATAAAACGTGCAGAAATAATGGAACTAGGATTGCAAAGTCGAGGCTTTAATCTTGATTATGTATTTCCAGAGCGAGCAGCTAATCGAAATAAAATTCGTTTAGGAATTCTCAGTAGTCACTTTATTCCTCAAACAGAAACTTTTTCTACTCTGCCATTTTTTGAACATTTAGATAAAACTAAATTTGAAATTATTTTATATGCTAAAAGTACCAGTGAATATCCCCTAGAAAAATATTGTCAAAGTTGTACAGAGAGATTTATCAAATTACCAGATAACTTGATTAGCGAAGTAGAAACTATTCGTAATGATGATTTAGATATACTTTTAATTGGCACTAATGTTACTGCTATTACTAATCCTATTACCTTACTTGCTTTGCATCGACTAGCACGAATTCAAGTAACTTCAACCTCTTCTTGCGTCACAACAGGAATGAGACATATTGATTACTATATTTCTGGAAAATTAACAGAACCTCCAGAGGAAGCTCAACAACAATATCAGGAAAAATTAATTACCTTAAAAGGGGCAGCTCATTGTTTTAATTACTATGCAACTGAACCAGAAAAAGCAGTTGTTAAACCAAGTCGAGAAAGTTGGGGAGTAAACGATAAAAATATTGTATTTGTTTCCGGAGCTAACTTTTATAAAATTATTCCCGAACTAAGAGAAACTTGGGCAAAAATTATTGCTGCCGTGCCAAATTCTATTCTGGTTTTATATCCCTTTAATCCTAATTGGAGTAATAATTATCAAGTTAGCACTATTTTTGTTAATGATATGCGTTCCATATTTAAAAAATACGGTATCGATCAAAAACGATTAATTGTGATTAAGACATTACCAAGTCGAGCTGATATTAAAGAGTGCTTGAAATTATGTGATGTCTATTTAGATTCTTATCCATTTGCTGGAGTAAATTCTCTGATAGAACCTTTAGAAATACAGATCCCAATAGTTACAAAAGATGGGAATTCATTCCGCTCTTTAATGGGTAGTGCATTGTTGCGATCGCTTTCTATTCCTGACCTAATAGCTGACAGCGAAGCAGAGTATATTAATCTAGCTATTAAGCTTGCTAATAATTCAGAGTTTCGCCAACAAAAGCAACAAGAAATTCAAGAAAAAATGCAGGAAAATCCTTCATTTTTAGATAGTCGTAGTTACTCTGCACAGATAGGTGAATTGTTCCAAGAATTATTCCAAGAATGGCAAAATGTTCATCTGCCAAAAACTATAGAATCTCAAGATAATAATTCTCTAACTTCTGAATTTATCAATCGTTTAGTAGGTTGTGTAAATCTGTACAAAATTGACCCGACTGACCAATCTTTAATTGAAGAATTACGTCAACTTCGTAAACAAATAGCTGATTTTTGGTTAGATGTATCACCAAAAGAATTAGAAACTATTTATCAAGGTAAAGTTCGACAAGCATATCTAGCATTATTAGCAAGTGGAATTCAAAACGAACCTCAAACAGAAGAAGAAGAAAAATTTCTCAAAGAATTAGCAGATACAAGTATAGGTCTAACTAATCCGAAAGGTATTAATGCACTTTTAGGGGGAATGTTATATTTTCCACCTGGTAAAATGTTAGTCCGAGATGCTAAAAATCGTTTGCCTCAGTGGTTGATTAATGATTATAAACAGGTATTTGAAAGTAGAGAAGTTGCACAGAAATTAGAAAAAGCTTTTCAAACTAAGTCACCTCATTTATCAGAAGATTCTATTGGTAGGGGTTTGGAAACCAAGGGTTTGGAAACCAAGGGTTTGGAAACCAAGGGTTTGGAAACCAAGGGTTTGGAAACCAAACCCCTACAAGTTAATGTAGTTTTAACAGAAAATAAGGCAGATAATTTAGATTCTGCCAACCAAAAATTTCTGAATCAATTATTAGGTAGTGTGAATCTTTATTATATAGATCCGTCTGATGAATCTGTTGTTAAAGAGTTGCGTCAACTGAGAAAACAAACGGCTGATTTTTGGATAAATTTAGAACCGCAAAAACTCGAAACTTTCTACTTGGGTGAGATGGGTAAAGGTTATCAAGAATTACTCAATAGTCAGATTCAAAATGAATCTTTAATAGAGTACGAACAGGAATTTTTACAAGAGTTAGCTACCCAACTTTCTCAAGGAATAGAAGCGCCGAAAGCTATTAATTATTTATTAGCTGCAATGTTATATTGTCGCCCACAACAATTGCAGATAGAAGATATGGATAAACTGCCTCATTGGTTACTTGCAGATTATCAAAAATTTGCGGGAAATGAATAATTAGAGATTGAATAGATCGGGAAATATAAAAAATCAAATAGGGAGCAGGGAACAGGGAATAGTTCAATAATTAATAATTAATAATTAATAATTAATAATTAATAATTAATAATTAATAATTACCTCTTCTTAAAAAGAAGAGGATTGGTTAAAAGGAATTTTTTTGTTTTTTCTTTTCTCCTTGAAAGGAGAGGCTTTCAACCTTTATTTTTCGGTAAATAAAAAATTATTTGCCATCAAGAAATTCACCATAATTTTGGGAATATGAATACTGATACCCGCTAACTGTAGACTGATTTTAATCCCGGCATTATTCAAGCTTTAAGATTTAGTTATTATACAAGTCCCTTAATACTTATTTGCTAAACAGTCTCTTATTTCTCAATCAAATTATTGTGCTAAGTAGATTGATAAAATTATTTGTGCATTTACTAATCAACGATATTATTTTTGCCTCTAGGTACTTTTTCCAAATATTAAATTAATAGTTTATTTACAGGTATTTGTAATTACACATAGGTAACCTATTTATTTAGGAGCGCACTTTCTTCTAGAAAATTAACTATGAAATATTAGCTGAACAAAAACTTAAGTTGAATTACATTAAGCAATTGAAAAAAGCATAAATTATGGAACAAGCTGGATTTAGCTTTCTTAGTATCCATGAAAGCGAAAAGTTTCATATTTATCGCAAAAAGTGAAACAGATAATCAAATAAACCTGATGTGCAAATTTTTTTAAATCTATGGGTTCTGAGTTTAGGGATTTTGGAAATAAAATTTTTAACCTCATAGCAAGTAAATCACCATTTTTCCGTAGAAAGTTGCACATCGCGTAAATAATTGTATCCAAATTCAATCTAATACAAATTCTCTGTGAAGTTGCATCTAAGTTTATTTCCGCTAACTCTCTTTTGGCAAAGAGTAATTATCTCCATTATTAAGGAAAAACTGTATTACGATCTAGAAAATTTGCATTTAGTTTGAGGATATTGGAAATATTTACCCCTCCCATGAATTTTTAGTTTAATAGTTGCCTCAAATTGAGAAAAGAAATAGCTGATTTATTGATCCGGATTTTTAAATAAAATGTAAGCATTCAGCTATCAGCTATTGCTGAAAAAAAACTGTAGAGGTTTGGTCTCCAAACCCATTGTTACTGATAACTAATAACTGAAAAATTAAACTCCTTTAACCTTAGAAATAATTATTCATTCTTGGCGTTCTAGCTGACTGCTAAGTCCTGAATGCTTACAATCAAATTATCGTGGTATAGTTACTAAAAGCCAAATTATTTATTAGGTACGGTACTTTACTTCTGCAAAATTAACTATGAATAAATATACCAATATCGCTGATTATTACGATAGTTTTACTGATTATTACGATCTTTTGATGACTCAAGGCAATTATGATTATCAAGGAATGGCTAATGCAGTCTATTCTTTGATGAAAAATAACCGGAAAAAAATACTAGAATTAGGTGTAGGAACAGGATTATTTGCCGAAAAATTATTAGCACTTGCTCCCGAAGCTAAATTTACAGGTGTGGATATTACCTCATCAATGCTCAATATTGCCAGAAAAAGATTGGGAGAATGGGGAAAATTAATAGAAGCAGATATCTATAATATGAACCTCCAAGAAACCTTTGATATTGCTGTTTCTAATAGAGGAGTTTGGGTAATAAGTAAACGAGGCGATCGGACTGACTTAAGAAATCATACTAAGGATATTGATGAGGATATTAAGGGATTAATTAATGTTGCTAAACATCTGCGTCAAGATGGATTATTTCTGTTGAGTGTTCAAGGAGAACATAAAAGTCATCAACAAAATCTTCCTACAGGAATTGTTTATTCTCAGGAGATAAAAAAAATTGCCGAAAATGATGAAATTGAATCCATTCAGAAAAGTTATTTTTTTAAGAAAGACGGAGAAATATTAGTTCAACAAACACTTAACTTGAATTACATTAAGCAATGGAAAAAAGAAGAAATTATGGAACAAGCTGGATTTAATTTTGTTAGTGTCGATGAAAGCCAAAAGTTTCATGTTTATCGCAAAAAATAGGGAATAGGGAGTAGGGAATAGGGAGTAGGGAGTAGGGAAGATTGGTTGGAGATTAATTTCTCTTTTCAAAATAATGAGTTAATAACTGATGACTGATATCTGATAGCTGAAATCCTTACTTCAAACTGACCGAATAATTAATAATTATTAATTAAATGATTCAGGTTAAAATCCTCCCCTTGAAAGGGGAAGAAAATAAATCTTTTCCTTTGAGTCAATCCTCTTCCTTTTAGGGAGAGGTAATTATCCATTAATGAACTACCATACTTGTGTTAATATATAGCTAATATCAAATCCGGTAGTATCGGTGCAAAAAAGCAGAAACCAGGTTTATATTAATGCCTCACTTTCATTAACATCTACCTCCCATAAACCCAGTTTCTTATAACACTTCTGTTGCCAAAGAATTTGATATAAGAAAGAATTTCTTAGTAAGCATTCAGCTATTAGCAATCATCTCTCAGCTTTTTAATAAATGAAGCAAACATTCCCTTAACTTCTACTACATTTTCAAATAGAGAATTGAAGCACCAGAACAATAAGCTTGATTTGAATCATGAAAAGTAATAAAGCTAATAGCTAATAGCTAATAGCTAATAGCTAATAGCTGACTGCTGAATGCTTACATTTGTTAGGACATAGATTTCTAATGAATCTTAGACTAAGAAATCTTTTTTCAACTGTTCCCCGTTCCCTGCTATAGTAGAGATTAATTTGAGGAAATTTCATTAAATATTATGAGTGTTGTTGCAGCTAGAAAATATTCAGATCGCTTAATATTTGCTTCTGATAGTATTCGAGTATCTGGTCATTTAAAAGAAAATTATCGTATTACTGGAGACGAACAAGGTAAACTTTTTGAAGTTAATGGTTTAGTTATTGGTGGTGTTGGTTTAATTATGGAATTAAGCTTTATGCAGATTTTTGCCAGAAATCATAAACCAGCAGCACCAACTGTAGAAGCTGTTTTAGATTTCATTGTTGAGTTTTATAGTTGGGCTAAATCTAAAGATGATTCTTTTTCTAAGAGGAATGATTATGTAATTGGAATAGAGGGAGAAATTTTCCGTATTTGCGATAGTTATTTAGTGGAAAAAATTAATGAATTTGCAGCTATTGGAGCTGGAGAACATTTTGCTTTAACAGCAATGTATTTAGATAAAAATCCTCAAGAAGCTGTAGAAATTGCTAATGAATTATGCGTTTATTGTTCCCCTCCTATTAATATTATTACTAAACAGGTTAATGTTAATAATAGGGAATAGGGAATAGGGTTTGAAGTTGATAGTTGACGGTTGAATGCTTACTTAAAACCAATCTTCTTGGTCGTTATTGTGTTTTTTATAAACCTTACCATTCCGATGAATTTGACGAGTTTTTTCATAGAGTTTTTCTTCAGTTAGCTCCCACTTTTGCAAGACTTTCTCTAAGTCTTCCTGAATATCTTTTGCCCCAGGAAAACCTCGATAGCGAATTTTCAACCTTGCCAATTCTGCTAAGTTATAGTCAGTATCTTCTTCTTTTAATAGGTTATCAACTATTTCCCTATCTTTACGATATTGAGGATGCTGTTGTTCTTCTGATTTCATAAAACTAAGGGTAAGTATTTAGCCGTCAGCTATCAGCTATTGTTTTTGCTATTAGATAAAAGTTTGATTAATTGAAGGATAATTAAACCTTACTACGAAAGTTGGATTTTATTGCTGATAGCTGACAGCTAATACCTAAATGCTTATAGGTTTAATTTTCTAGATTCTGCCACTTTTGAAAATGACTATCTTGATTATTCTTTTGAGTATTATAAACTAAATTAGGCTGAAGTTCTAAAGCTTTTTCTTGAAAAAAAAATGCCTCATAAAATCTACCCTCTTGTTCTAAAACTTTGCCTAAATTCCAATAAGCTTCTGCTAGATCCGGTTTCATTTTAATTGCTTTTCTATAATTAATCATTGCTGCATCAATTTGCCCTTTTTTATAAAACATACTCGCCAAATTAACAATAGCTTCAATAAAATTCGGGTTGATTTTTATTGCCAATGAATAAGCACGAATAGCAGCATCAATTTTATTTTGTGCTTGCAGAATATTTCCCAAAGTTTTGTAGACAGGAGCAAAATTTGCTTGTTCTTTTAAGACTTTGTGACAAAGAGCGATCGCTTCAGTAAAATTTCCTTGATTGTAATAAGTCTCGGCTAATTTGTTAATAGTATCAACATCATCTTGTTCAGATTTCCATAACTCTGAATAATGACTTTTTACTTGACTTAATTCAGTATAATTTTGAGATTTATTATTCTGCTGAAAAGTTTTTTTATCTTGTAAATTTTGATTCATATTCTAGAAGCTATCTATCTCAAGCGTTTCCTTTTGATTTATTCTTGACTTCATTTTTTCTTCTTTATACCAATTCCCAAAAATAATGCGATACTTCCTCAAAACTTCAGTTATTAAGTAATAAGTAAGTAAGAGTAATGTTTTTAATAATTTTAGGAAAAGAGCGAGGATATTTTATTGGGTTTAACCCTACTCCCTACTCTTAAAAAAATGTAGCAAGAATGAGGGAGTTTAGTATTATAAAAAAGAAACATGAGCGCTCGCAACTCGCCAACCAATAGAAGTACGTATCCAAGTTTGACTTTGCCTACCAATTTTTCCAGTTTCTTGACGCTGAAATTCAGTATTTGCTGTGGCAAAATCTTGACCATAAGTTGTAATCACAGTATTCATTAATATTCGCTCTAAATTAACTTTTCCACGTGCTTTTCTAAAAGCTGATATTGCCTCATATCCATAAAGATTTTCATTGACTCCATAACGGATAGTGTGGGGACTATCCCAAAATAATTCATCTAAAATATCCACATTATTGCTAATCAAAGCAGCTTCATATTTTTCAAATGCTGCTGTTACCTCCGCAACGACATTAGGAATATTAATCTCCATTTTTATTATCCTCTTAATCACAGTATTCTAAAAAATTTTCTGGAACTATTTTCAATTCTCCAGACTTAAATCTATCTATCGAAACCCAAAGCGCCGTTTTTTTTCGTTCCTTTTCCCAAAAAGTTAACTCTTGTATTTGATAAAACTTTGAGTCAGCAAAATCACATTTATATAATTGAATTAATTCATGTCTTTCCTCTCCATTAAACATAAAAATATTTTCCATACATCCCAAATATTTAATATTAATCAACTCAGCTTCAATCTCCTCTTTAAATTCTCTTTCTAATTTAATTATCCTCCTAATCACAGTATTCTAAAAAATTTTCTGGAACTATTTTCAATTCTCCAGACTTAAATCTATCTATCGAAACCCAAAGCGCCGTTTTTTTTCGTTCCTTTTCCCAAAAAGTTAACTCTTGTATTTGATTTGCCATTTCTGGGTGTCTTGTAGCTAACTCAATAGCAATAGCTCCACCTAAAGAATGACCATAAACTAATATACTTTGCGGATTAATCTGGCGTTGATTAACTAAATAATTCCAGACAATTTCTATATCTTGATAAATCTGCGCTTCACTAGGAAAATTCCCTGTACTAAGTCCATAACCTCGGTAATCTATTAACAAGACATCAAAACCTAATTTATGAAATTTATAAGCTTGTTCAACATTCGCTCCTATATTGACACCATTACCATGGAAATATAAAACCACACCTTCAAAATCTGACCTGTAAGAACTAGCAGGTATCCACCACCCATGTATTTGTTCCAACTTGCCTTTTTTCTCAGAGACAGGTAACCAAACATCTTGATATGGGAGATTTACATTTTCTGGTGTTATTTCTATAACTGAACTAGGGAAAAAGATAAATTGCTTTTGTACTAATACTAGAAATATACAAATAGCAATATATGCGATAACCAAAACTATTCCAAAAATTAAAAGCAACTTTACAAGAGAAAAAAGATAAGATTGCCACATAACAAAGAAAATTTATAATTATATCATATCCACTTTTTGAATTCAAAATTTACGCATTCAAAGTTCAAAAATTTTGATTCTAAGTGAATTTCAATAATTGTTTAATTAAGGATTCAAACCTCGTTCGTACAACCACGAAAAAATCAAAAATATTTTCCTTATTTCAAGTCTCTGAGCTTTAGGTAGAGGTTATAATTTTAATTGATTTGACTACTAACTCTATCTCCCTGACTTCTGAATTCTAGTTGCAGTTATTAACCAATAAACTTGATCGACTCTTAATATCATGTCCGGATAATCAGTGATAGAACGACCTTCCGCTTACGCGACCAAAAAACCTTTTCCCGTAAGTACCTTTTCTTTCCTTCTGCCTCTCCTCCCTTTCAAAGCTATGCTTTATAAACATCTTTCTCTTTTCATAAAACTTGACAACATAGACAAGTTATGCCCAAGCTCCTCAAAGGCTTTTTTTGGGAGAAAAATGTGTTGAAAAATACATTTTTTTGATAACTGTAGACAGAATTATTCCTCCCCCTCCTCCCCCTCCTCCCCATCTTCCCCACCCTCCCACAAGGGTTTCAGGAGTTCCTGATCAGGGATAGCGCATCATCGGGGGGTAGGGAGGATGCATAAATGCCTTACCTTCTCATGCATTGTAAGTATTCAACCGGACATGATATAATACCTCATCAATAAAAACTAAAAACTAAAAACTAAATTTTTAAAGTTGAGGCTGGAATTTGTTCCAATCATTAGATTGTTCATAAACATGAGCAACTTCAAATAGTAAACCTTCTTTCAAAACATTACCAATTAATTGCATACCAATAGGTAATCCTTCCTGATCGAAACCACAGGGTAAACTCAAAGCAGGTAAACCAGCCAAATTAACTGGAATAGTCATTAAGTCAGACAAATACATACTCAGTGGATCATCAGTTTTTTCACCCACCTTAAATGCTGTAGTTGGAGCAGTGGGACAAGCCAAAATATCTACTTGAGCAAAAGCTTTATCAAAATCTTCCTTGATTAAAGTACGGACTTTTTGAGCCTTCAGATAATAAGCATCATAATATCCAGCCGACAAAGCATAAGTACCAATCATAATTCGGCGTTTAACTTCTGAACCGAAACCTTCAGCGCGAGTCTTAGCATACATATTCAAGAGGTTTTCCGACTCAGGAGAACGGAAACCATATTTCACCCCATCATAGCGGGCTAAATTTGCAGAAGCTTCCGAGGGAGCAATAATATAATAAGTAGGTAAACCGTAGCGAAATCTTGGACAAGAAACCACCTGAATTTCTGCTCCCAACTCCTGCAGTAGTTCCACTGCTTTAGTAAAAGCTTGAAGAACAGATGAATCTAAACCTTCACCAAAAGTCTCTTGAATTAGGCCAATTCTAATTTGCCCTTTAGGTCTTAAATTAGGTCTGAGATTTTTAGTGTAATCTGGGATAGAAACATTAAGACTGGTAGAATCTTTAGGGTCATAACCAGCGATCGCCTGCAATAAAATTGCAGAATCTTTCACAGTTCTGCTAAAAGGACCTATTTGGTCCAAAGAAGAAGCATAAGCTACTAACCCATAGCGAGAAACCAGACCATAAGTAGGCTTCATTCCCACCACTCCACAAAAAGATGCTGGTTGACGAATCGAGCCACCTGTATCTGAACCTAATGCCACTACACATTCTTCAGATGCTACTGCTGCTGCCGATCCTCCCGAAGATCCCCCAGGCACTCTTTCCACATCCCACGGATTAGATGTAACTTGATAGGCAGAATTTTCCGTTGAACTGCCCATAGCAAATTCATCTAAATTGGTTTTACCTAAAATTACTGCCCCAGCATCTACAAGTTTTTGAGTTACTGTAGATTCATAAGGCGGAATAAAATTTTCTAGAATCTTAGAGCCACAAGTAGTAGGGATACCTCTAGTACACATATTATCCTTCACAGCGATCGGAATCCCTGCTAGTGGTCCAATTTTCTCTCCTGTAGCAATTTTGGCATCCACCTGACGGGCCTGTTCGATTGCCTTTTCTGCCGTAACACAGATAAAGCTTTTCAACTTCGGCTCCAACTGGTTGATGCGTTCCAGAGCTTCTTGGGTAATTTCTACTGCAGAGCGTTCTTTACTGATTAGTTGTTGATGCAGCTCGCTAATGGATGCCATATACCATCATTCCTAAAGTTTAGCTATGAGATTTTGACAGTCACCGTTAATAATTATTGATATTACAGGAGATTCTTGGTCTAAGATGGAAGTCATTGCTGATTAAGAGCTACTGTCCATTTTCTCCACAAGCACTTGTTTTTACTTCTACCGACTGTCAGGTAGCGAAAGGATTTAAAAATTTAATTTGGGAGTATTTTTTGGCTGTGCTAGAGAGTTTTTTATCCTAACGAGCCAGGTTACCATTAAATTTTCAAGGGTTGGGTCAGAAAACCACTCCCCATAATACCATTTCTCAAAAAATTCTCTACATTTTCTTGAGTAGGGACGTTTTGCTGGCGCATAACTCCGTTAACGCGGAGCGACATGGAAAGCGCAGCATTCCGGAACGGAAAACGCATTAATGCTCAAGTAACGTCCGTACGGGAGTGGTAGGGACTAAGCATCCTTAGTCCCTAAGGGAGTTGTCAACATAAGAATAATTAATACTAAATAGCTAATAATTATCGAAAAAGTCATTCCGAAACGTGTTAATTACTTAATAATTGAAGTCCCACCCAAGTATAGCAATACTTTTGGTAATTGGTATAATATAGCTGGATTATCGCAATCTGGATTATACCACAAATCTTATGAGTGTTTATAGAACCCATTGAGGATCTATTATTGGGAGGTGTAGGAGGTGTGGCAGGTGTAGGAGGTGTGAGAGGTGTGGGAGGTGTGGGAAGTGTAGTCCGTAAAGGACTCAAAAAATGTAAGGTTGTAAATATTCTCTGACGACAATGAATCAGCAATGCCTACTCCCTCTTTTCTAGAGATACCAAATAGCTTCTATAGAACCCATTAAGGATATACAGCATATTCCCAGCATAATAAGTACAGAAATTAACAGTTAAATCCTATCAGTGCGGGCATCTTGCCGGCGATTGGTGTATCTCACAAAAGTGGAATCCCCTGTATTTCAAAATAGACGGGGCAATGGAGAGATGGGGAGATATAACTGGAAAGATAATAAAAATTTCCCCTTTGTATTCTAAATTTAGTTATTCACTATTACCTATTACCTATTTCCTATTCCCTGTTCTCTATAACTAATGAATTTTGTACCTCGCGCTTCTTGGGAATTGCTATAAACATTAAGCTTTAAGTTTAAATCAAAGAATTTTTCTGATACTAATTTTTTAGATCCAAATTTAACTTTTATCCGGAAAATGACACAAATAGCTTGAGAAACTAGGAAAATCCCATGATTTCCTAGTAGGAGCTATGCCACCAAAAGCTCGTTTGAAAGAATATCTGACGATAGAAGAATTAAAAATTCGCTACCGACAAGCTTTAGACGCCATCGAATCTCGTCGGTGGCATCTCCTGCTTCTAATTGCTCAAGATTGGTCTATTAAAAAGGCAGCGGAAGTTGTTGGACTTAACTATGATTATGCTAAGGAAATTCTTGGGCGTTACAACCGAGAAGGGCCAGAGTCTGTGAAGAATCGTAGCAAGGATCGTCAACCACCACCTGCCAGATCTTTATTGACTCCCGAGCAACAACAGGAACTATCGGTGGCTTTACAAGGGCCAGCTCCTGATGGTGGATCATGGTCTGGCCCAAAAGTAGCTCGTTGGATAGCAAACAAAACTGGCCGGGAGCATGTCTGGCCTCAACGAGGTTGGGATTATCTTAAAAAGCTGGGGATTGACTGGAAAAAAAAATATAAAAATGATTGATATAGCATTCAGCGTTCAACACTCAGCTTTGATTGAATTTTCACGAATTTAGCTACCTCAAATATATATTAAAAAAACAAGGTTTTGTCAGCTAATTAGCTACTATTGTATAAATCAAAAAAAATTTGTATCGTCTCTTAATTTATTCCTTCTACCTTACTTATTTTTTATTGAAGAAACTGATTCAATTGCAGCACTTTGTCGGGATGCTGAGGTATATTTTAAGTAAGCATTCAGCCATTAGCTATCAGCTATCAGCTATCAGCTATGATTTATTAACTCATCATTATTTTTTCAGGATGAATTAGTATTCAATAAAAATGAAAATTGATGAATCAAATAGTCCTATCAACTAGCTTTAGTCGTTGCTTGATTACTTCAAAAGCTGATTGCTGAATGCTAATAGCTGAATGCTTACTATTTTAATACTAATTTCTATTGCCTAAAGCTCTACAACTTTATATATCATCGCACAACAGCTTAAAAATCATTTTGAATAATAAACTGTTTGTAAAATAAGTCTTAAGAGAGTTGTTGAGTGACTAAAATCTAAAAGTAAAAGGTACTTCAATAGATTGAAATTTGGTAGATTGATTAGGTGTAAAGGTATATATATTCCCTTTATTTTAACTCTTCAATACTTGTCTTGATTTCTTCCTCCCTATTCCCTATTCCCTATTCCCTATTCCCTATTCCCTATTCCCTATTCCCAGTTAAGTGTTCCCTATCTCCTTTTTATATTTCCTGATACATTCAGTCTGTCAAATAATCAAACAAAATGTTAACTTGTAGTTATCCAATTAAGGCGATTGTTTCCGTTTTTAGATGACTATCGCTTCTTTTTGTTAAGGTAAAAATAGAAAAATTAAATACTATTTTATGATGAATATTCAACCCAAAATTATATATAGTCCCAAATATGACATCCGTTTCTTTGGCATTGAAAAACTGCATCCTTTTGATAGTTGTAAATATAGTCGTGTATGGAAAACACTAATTGCAGAATTTGGTTACCAACTTCTCAAAAAAATAACTACTCAGCCTCAAAAAACAGCTAGTAAAAGTGAATTATTAACTGTTCATAATGATTACTATTTAAACCTTCTTAAGTCCTCTCAATATGTTGCTCAAGCCTTAGAACTTCTTCCCTTAGCCATTGTACCTAATTGGATACAAAATAAATTTGTATTAACTCCCATGCTTTGGGCGACGAAAGGTACAATAATAGCTGCTGAAGAAGCCTTAAAAAGTGGCATTGCTATTAATCTTTCAGGAGGTTATCACCACGCCAGTCAGGAAAGAGGTGAAGGGTTCTGTATTTATTCTGACATTGCCATTTCCATTGCTTTATTACAAAAATCAAATAAGATAAAAAAAGGAGAAAAAGTAATTATTATTGATTTAGATGCTCATCAGGGAAACGGATTAGAAAGAATTTTCTATGATGACCCAGATGTTTTAATTTTTGATATGTATAATCAAGACATATATCCTCAAGATACTTTGGCTAGAGAAGGCATTAACTATGATATTCCCTTACATTTAGGAACTCAAGATGACCAATATCTAGGTTTATTAAAGGAAAAATTACCATCATTTTTAAACGAAGCAAGTGAAGCTAAAATAGCGTTCTATAATGCTGGAACAGACATTTATAAATCAGATCTTTTAGGAGGGTTAAAGATATCAGCAAAAGGTGTTTTAGAACGAGATAAATTTGTGTTTAAAAATCTTACAGAAGCCAATATTCCTTGGGTAATGGTACTAAGTGGAGGATATACTCAGCAAAGTTATAAATTAATAGCAAATAGTATAAGTTATCTTTTCCATATTTTTATTTAGCTTGGCGAGACCAAGGCTCTTTATTTGCTTATTTAGAGCGACCATTAAAAGCATTAATATCTTTTAATCAAGTAATTAGATATAAACCAAATTATTTGGCAGTTTTGTATCTGAAAGGAAATATTTTAACAACAAATTTTCAAGAAGATGAACAAGCGATCGCTGTCTATAATAAGGCAATTCAATTAAAGTCTGATTTGGCTGATGCAAGTATGGGAAAAGGGGAAGCTTTTTATCGTAATGGGAATTCTGAAAAAGCAAGAGAAGCTGCCCAAGAAGCAGTCAAACTTAAGCCTAACAATCCGGAAGTTTTGAATTTTTTAAATGCTCTAGAGAAAAATCGTTTACCACCTCATTCTATGGAGTGGATACCAAATCAAATAGAGATTGAAAGAAGAAATTATTCTCCTCGTCAACCACCTAATTTATTCTGGTCATCAATATAATTTTCTTGAGTAAGGGAACAGGGAAGTGGGGGAGTAGAGGAGTAGGGGAGAAATAAAAATAAGAACAATTGTAATTAATTTGACACAGTTAATCAGCATTTACAATCCCAATCATAAAAGTCGGCATATCCTACAGATTAACCTACAAAAATCTGGAATGTTATGGGAAATGCCTCAACATTTGTTTGATAGTTAAGATTTATTGAGGCGTTAGTAATAAAGCTCAGTTATCTATCCGGATTTATCAACATAGCTCAGAATTTTAAATTAAAACTAACAGATGAAATTCTTTTTGACTTGATTTAAAAGACAAAAATATTTTCCTCAATAAGTTAGCGCTACGCACTAGGGAATAGGGAACAGGGAACAGGGAACAGCAGATTACCAAAGGGATTTATAATTAATTGTCCTAACCTTTGCTTCGACTGCTATATGCAAAATTAATTACACATCTTATTGATTTCCTTTTCCCAGTTAAGTTTTCCTTGTTCCATCTCTCAACTAGGAAATTCCTAAAAGCACAACTACTTATAAATATTTTTAACTAAACACGAAAATAAGAGAGTGTTTTTCAAGAAAATATTAACGCTGAAACCGATGGGATAAATATACATTAATCGCTAAGAGCAAACGTAGGGTATTGGTATCTATATTCCTACAGAATACTAGCTATATTTTTGTCAATATTTCAGGAATATTTTCTGGTAACCAATAGTTGTATATTCTTGCCACTCCCCTCCTCCCTACTCCGTATTAGATATTTCTTTTTTATATTTCCCAATCCTTCAATCTCTAACATTCAAAAATATTAGTTTATCTATAATCAAAGGAGTAATATATGGAGACATTAACAGCGTCTCAGTTTAACCCTACAGGTAATATTAGTGGTTTAAAATTTAATGACATTAACGCCAATGGTAGGTTAGATCCTAACGAATTTGGCTTACCTAATTTCACAATTTACTTGGATATTAATAACAATGGTTCTCTAGACTTTAATGAACCTGTTAATATTACCAATAATTTCGGAGGTTATTTATTCAATAACCTACCACCTAATACTTATACAATTAGAGAAATTCAACAACCAGGTTTTAACCAAACTACTCCCGACCAAATTTTAAATGTAACTCCCGGAAGTAATCTGACAAATATCAATATTGGGAATGTAAATAATCGAGGCGAAATTAGCGGTACGAAATTTAATGATACGAATACTAATGGAATATTTGATTCTGGAGAAAATGGTTTAGCAGATATTACTCTATATTTAGATATCAATCAAAATGGATTTTTAGATGAGGGAGAACCTCCGACTATTACTGATGTTAATGGTGAATATTCTTTCCAAGATTTACCTCCTAATACTTACATCTTGCGAGAAATTTCTCCACCAGGTTTTGCTCAAACTACTCCCGACCAAATTATTAATGTAACTCCCGGAAGTAATCTGACAAATATCAATATTGGAAATGTAAATAATCGCGGTGAAATTAGCGGTACTAAATTTAATGATACGAATGCTAATGGAATATTCGACCCTGGAGAAAATGGTTTAGCAGATATTACTCTATATTTAGATATCAATCAAAATGGATTTTTAGATGAGGGAGAACCTCCGACTATTACTGATGTTAATGGTGAATATTCTTTCCAAGATTTACCTCCTAATACTTACATCTTGCGAGAAATTTCTCCACCAGGTTTTGCTCAAACTACTCCCGACCAAATTATTGATGTAACTCCCGGAAGTAATCTGACAAATATCAATATTGGGAATGTAAATAATCGCGGTGAAATTAGCGGTACTAAATTTAATGATACGAATGCTAATGGAATATTTGACTCTGGAGAATTGGGTTTAGCAGATATTACTCTATATTTAGACTTGAATCAAAATGGATTTTTGGATGAGGGGGAACCTCCGACTATTACTGATGTAAATGGTGAATATTCTTTCCTAGATTTACCGCCAGATACTTACATAATTAGGGAAACTCAATCAGCAAATTTTGACCAAACTACTCCCGATCCAATTATTAACGTAACTTCCGGAAGTAACATCACAAATGTTGATATTGGGAATGTAAGTAACCGTGGTGAAATTAATGGGATTAAATTTAATGATGAAAATGCAAATGGAATATTTGACTCTGGAGAAAATGGTTTAGATAACTTCACCTTGTATCTAGATTTGAATAACAATAGTCTCTTAGATATTGGGGAACCTGCAACTATCACTGATGAATTTGGTTTCTATTCATTTGAGGATTTACCTCCTAATACTTACACAATTCGAGAAGTGCAAAAATTTGGTTTCTCTCAAACTACTGTAGATCCAATTGTTGATGTAACTCCTGGCAGTAATATTAATAATGTCAACATTGGCAACTTCAATGAATTTCTTTAAGCTATGCTTTATAGAACCCCCGATCGTCTCTTTGTCTGTGATTAAATTTTTGAGTTAAAGTTCGGGAGTGGAATAGAGGCAATACAGGAAAAAGATTGAAAAATACTCCCCTACTTCTCTACTTTTAAGATTAGAATCAGAAGATTTATTCGGTTAGATCGCCATTTTAGCTAGTGCTAACTTTTGCATTCTGTGAAGCTCCTGGAAAATTTCGCGCGTCAAAGAATTTTCGGTTCCATTCTCGCAATTTTTGTGATATTATAAAGATTAACTGGGGTCGCTCGCCTATAAGCATGACTTTTTATTCAACCAAATTTCCTTGGTAATAGACGAGCGAGTATTCAGGAATTTTCTTTGGCAAAGCAAGAGCAGAAATATTTTCATCTTCTGGAGCTTCCGATAAACTTATGTGCTGATTTTTCCCATCGTCAAATTTTGCCATCCATCCTAGCGTGGAAAACTCTCAACATTTTCATTGCCTTAAGCTTCCGAAAAAATCGCGCGTCAAAGAATTTTCGGTTCCATTCTCGCAATTTTTGTGATATTATAAAGATTAGATGGGCTAACTCGCCTATACGCATGACTATTTATTCAACCAACTTTCCTTGGTAGTAGAGGAGCGAGTATTCAGGAATTTTCTTTGGCAAAGCAAGAGCAGAAATATTTTCATCTTCTGGAGCTTCCGATAAACTTATGTGCTGATTTTTCCCATCGTCAAATTTTGCCATCCATCTTAGGGTGGAAAACTCTCAACATTTTCATTGCCTTAAGCTCCCGAAAAAATCGCGCGTCAAAGAATTTTCGGCTCCATTCTCGCAATTTTTGTGATATTATAAAGATTAACTGGGGTAACTCGCCTATACGCATGACTTTTTATTCAACCTATTTTTCTTGATCGTAGACAATCAAATATTCAAGAATTTTCCCCAGGAGCAAGAGCAGAAATATTTTCATCTTCTGAAGCTTCCGATAAACTTATGTGCTGATTTTTCCCATCGTCAAATTTTTCCATCCATCCTAGCGTCGAAAACTCTCAACATTTTCATTGTCTGAAGCTCCCGAAAAAAATCGCGCGTCAAAGAATTTTCCCTTCTATTCTCACAATTTTTGTGATCAGCTTAAAGATTAAATGGGGTTGTTCGCCTATACACATGACTTTTTATCCAATTAAATTTCCTTGGTAAAAGAACCAAGTATTCAGGAATTTTTCCTAGGAGCAATACCAAAAATATCTTCATTCCCAGGTAATACAAATTCCCCAAAACAATGCTATACTTGCTCAAAACTTCAGTTACTAACTAATAAATCAGTAAAAATAATGTTTTTAACAATTTTTTGCCATTAAATAAATATTTAAGACATTTTTAAACTATACTCTCTACTCCATACTTCCTACTTTTTCTGCTTAAGGAGATGTAGCAATACTTTTTAGAAATGGTATAAATATCACTATATACAGTTTCAATTTCAGGAAAAAAAGTTAAGTTTTATTAATGTGGAAAATTCTGATCCGAAACTGTGTAATATTTAAATTAAATGCATGGCAAAGATACGTGAATCTTGACTGTTTATCCCTGTCGAGGTCTTGCCATGAACAGCGATCGTAGCAGGAAGTAAACATCAGGTTGCAACATTATCCGAAGCTTTGTATTAGTTTTATAGATTTAGTAGCAAATTATGTCTCAAGTTCCCTATGGATTTACTCAAGTCAACGAATTTACCCCAGCGCCTAATGGTGAAAATAATCCTTGGCGCAGTATAGGTAATATTGCTAATTGGTCTTACAATGCTCAGGAAAAAAGCTTTCTTCTAACAGCCGAGAGCAGTAATACTCTTCAAATCAAGATTTATATTCTCGGTCCTTCTGCTTTTCAGGTCCGTTTTAATCCCAACTCTACCGACTACTCGAATAACTTATCTAGTGCTGTAGTCAACCGTAACTTGGGTTCGGTCAATGTATCCTATAAGGAGGATGTAAATGAGACCAACAATCCAGTCATACGTATTGATCTCAACAATATTACAATCTTTGTTGGTTTAAAACCCTATGGTATTCAAGTCAAGCGTGGCTCTCAGACCATCCATGAAACTTGCTATAGCTATAACTTAGTTTACATACCAAAATTTTTAGAGCCGTCTACTTTAGTGCCGGAAGTAACGGCCTGCTTTATGAAAGTTGCTCCTGGTGCAGGATACTACGGTTTTGGAGAAAAAGCGGGAGTTAATCTCAACAAAAACTTCGGCACCATGACCTTTTTCAATTATGACAACTTTACCTATGAGGGACCTGATACAATCCAAGGTGATAGTTATCCTGTTGTGCCATCAGGACCAGGTCCTCTCAATGTAGAAGAGCCTCTCTACAATTCGATGCCGATTTTAGTAGAGTGGAATCCTAACCCGTCAGGATATTTTGCTGGAGATCCTTACGCTTACGCTATCTTTTTAGATAATCCTGGTCAAACCTTCTTTAACGTTCAGAGCAATGACTACTCCGAATACATGGATGGCAAATACTACTTGGGTGCGCTGTATAGGGAGATGAATTACTATTTCATGGCGGGAGACGATATCCCTTCAGTGTTGCAGCAATATATAATCTTAACTGGACCATGCCCTATGCCACCAATGTATGCTCTGGGCTATCAACAAGGAGGATATGGGTATTACGACACAGAGCGTTTGATGGAGGTTGCTAACTCCTATCGTAAGTACAATATTCCTATTGACGGCTTACACATTGATGTTGATTTTCAAGATAACTACCGTACTTTCACTGCTAGCAAGAAAAGATTTCCCCAAGCAACACAGCCCGATCCTAGCAATCCTGATGGTACTACAGTCCTATTTAGCCAATTACACCAAATGGGATTTAAGTGTAGCACCAACATCACAGGCATCATGACTATGGTGACGAAAGATGATTACGACCGAGATACTCCATATTCTGTGCAGGCTATCAACCTTAGCTACAACGAAAATGGCTATTCTGCAGTGGGGCAGCCTTACAATAGAAATGTGATTCAGGAAGGTACAGAAAAGAACTATTTTATTACCGACTACTATCTAGATGCTAATGGAAAGAAACAAGGGCAAGGAGGACCATTCATCACCAACGAAAGCTACGGCTGTAATACAGGTTTTAATCCTGAATCTACAATACCAAATGTCAAAAATGTTCCTGGTTGTAGTTGTCCTAATATCCCTCTGGGAACTTACGGCCACTACGGGGATCTTCTTAGAGGTGAGGTCAAGGCTTGGTGGACTGGCAATTATTATGAATTAATCAACAATGGGCTAGACATGATTTGGCAAGATATGACTTGTCCTGCTGTGACTCAAAGTACGGAAGCTGCTGCTCATTACAAAACTTTACCTGGCGATCTTTTAATGAGCGATCTTGATGGTAGTCAAGTTCCTAATGCCAAGATTCACAATGCCTATGCTCTCAACATGATCGATGCAACTTACCACGGTCTTACTGCTATTAAGGAAGCATTACCAGAGGGACACTACAACAAAAATAAGCGTAACTTTATTATAGCTCGGGGTGGATATGCTGGAGTACACCGCTATGCTGCAAACTGGACAGGAGATTCAGCTTCTTCATGGGATTTCTTATCGATCAACATTCCTGAAGTCCTAAACTGGGGAATGTCTGCTCAACCTTTAAGTGGCTGTGATATTGGAGGATTTGCTAATGGTTCTGGTAGTGAGGACAAGTATGGGGTAACAGTTCATAATAAGTTTAACACCGATCCAAACAACCCACCATACATTACTGGAGGTGAAACAGAACCAACACTCTTGGCTCGTTGGATGACCATGGGTGCATTTTTGCCTTGGTATCGTAACCATTATGATGGTTATACCAAAGCTTATCAGGAACCTTACAACTACACCTATTACATAACGAAGCAGACTCCTAATCCTCGTGACACGCGAGTCCTTCCAGCTTGTGCTAAATACATCCGAATTCGCTATGCACTTTTGCAATTGTTCTATGATGCGATGTATGAGTGTACTCAAACAGGTATGCCTATTTCTCGGGCAATGTTCGTGAACGATCCTCAAGATTCAAGCCTCTACCCCCTAACTGATGTTAATGGCGTAATCTATGTCGGGCCCGACGACAATGAGAAGACATATGACACAACCCCAACATACCGTAACCAGGATCAATTCTTCGTGGGACGTGACATACTGGTAGCTCCTCTTGTTCTTCAGCGTTGGCAAGAACAGTATTCTTACGGTCCAGGAGAAAAGCATAGCGCACCTTCCCGACCTGTTTATTTGCCTAGTGGTTCTAATTGGTATACCTTCACCGGCAATTTTTCTTTCCCATCTAGCCAAGCAACCTCTCCTATTTCAGATACTAATTTACCTACTGTACTGGATGGTAAATTACAGCCTTCTACTCCAGGTAATTACACAATAACGTGGTTTTTTGAGGAGCAACCACTAGATTTAGTTCCTGTTTATATTCGGGAAGGGGCAATTATTCCAGTGCGTCAACTAGAGTTATATGTTGGGCAATGGGAGAAAAATTACCTTACCTTCAACATTTATCCAGGCAAGGAAAGAGTCTATAGTCAAGATCCAGCGAAGGATACCAGCTATACTTGGTATCAAGATGACCACATCAGTACGGATGCTGAGAAAAATAAAGCTTATCGGACTACTCGGATTGAACATCAGCAAAAAGATGGCGGTAAGCAAATTACCTTGACTCGGACTTATGATAACTATCAACCTCCTGAAGAGTTTTATTATGTGGCTTTATTAGGACAAACACAAGCACCAAGTTCAGTTACAGCTAATGGTAGTCAACTCTATTCATCAGCAGGAAGTCTCCAAGCATTAGCTGATTCAAATATTAATGCTTATTACTATGACAGTAATAGCCAAACTGTCTATATCAAAGTCTTTGATACAACACCAACGATGAGGCTTTTTGTGTCAGGTGCACAATAAATTACCAATTTTATATATGGTAGAGATTAAAGTTAGTTTTTGAAACTTTTGCCGGAGGTTAGTAATTTTAGTTTCCAAACTAACTATCTCTAGGAAGTAATCTTCTAAACCCCTGAGATTGCTTCCTTCCACTCCGTTCCAGTTGCAATGACTTGGGTGCGGAAAATATGCTCCTCAAAAATCGCTATATCTCGTTGGTTGGAAAAATTTGCACACAGCTTGGTAATTGTAAAATTTACGCGATGTGCAACTTTCTACAGAATCATCAACATTTCTAGGTCTTTAGCAGAAAATATACTGCTCAAAAGTCCTTAAATCTTGTTGGCTGGAAAAAGTTGCACACGATGTAAAATTTGTACCTTGATAAGCTTGATCAGCTTAATTTCAGAGAAGAACATGAATCGAATCAATAAAATTTGTACTGCTTGTTTGCTCAGTTTTGTTTTGTTAATTTACGGGTTTCCAGCTCAAGCGGGAACTACTACTGCTCAAGCTCAATCTTTATCTCTAAGTCCAAATATTCCCATTGATATTCCTATTACTCAGCAGAGAGAAAAAAAATTACTAAATAACAATTTTCCTCTTTTACAGCGGATCTTTGATGTATTTTCTTGGCAGTCCTTTATTGCTTTCAACTGGCCTGTTGATTCTGAGGGTAATCCTCTTCCAGAAATCACTGATTCAGGAACTCCCGAGTGGCAAACTTGGAAGGAAAGTCTTCAGGTATTTCGTCCTGATGGAGGCGATCCTATGCAGGATACTCCTCGGCGTTGTGATAATAACCCAGGAAATATGAGAGAGCTTTATGTAACCAGTTCTATCTTTTCCAATACCGTCGATCAAAATATTGCCGATGAAGTCGATCAAGCTTTTACCTCTCCCCTCTACGATCAAAACGGTAAAGAAGTCCGTTACGAAATCTTCATCAATGACGAGGAGTACAACTACATAGTAGACAATAAGCTCTATAACCTTGATGGTCAAATTGCCTATTCCCAAAACAGCCATCTGCCTGTAAATTTTCCGACTGGGGATAATGCCACAGGAGAAGTAGGAGTGATTGAATTGAAATTGGCTTGGAAGGAATTAAATATTGACGATCGCAGCCTTCCCCACCTAGACATCCCTAGTCGCTTCTATACAGAAACAGTTTTACTACCTGATTTGGATGATAATGGGGAGCCGATTTTGGATCGTAATGGCAACTTTAAGAATTGTGAAGAGAAACAAATGGGATTGGTAGGAATGCACATTTCTCACAAAACCAAATCTTCTCCCCAGTGGATTTGGGCAACCTTTGAGCAAGTTGATAATCTCGATGTTAATGATTTGGAAAGTGTAAATGGTCGGCCTTTATATCCGTTATTCCACGACTACAGTGCAGCAGGACAGACTTTACCAGTGAATGTTCCACCTATACCTCGCGATATAAAAACGGGTAAACCTGATATCAGTGGAATGAAGAGAACTCAGGTATCTCGTCCTATTCCTATTCCTAAAGCTAAACAACAATTAAACGAACAAGCCCAAGGAATATTAGCTGCAGTTAGCTCCCCATTACAATATTATGAACTAATCGATACCCAATGGCCAACTGCACCGCTTCCTACTGATAAGTGTAGGTTTCCTACTGATAGTTGTTACGCAGCTGTCCCAGGGAATCCATCTCCTGATAATCTTCCTGAAGGAATTACCAGAAAGTCTACTGGTTCACCTGCTCCTGTTTACTTAACTAACAGTATCATGGAGACCTACTTCCAAACTGGGAATCAAGAAGCCCATTTCCAAGAAAATGGTTTCCCTTTTGATAATACTCAAGTCTTTGGAACAGAAAGTTGTATGGCGTGTCATTTCTCGGCTGGTATTGCTACTGGTTATATAACTAAAAATACCAATGGTCATTCAACAAAAGTGCCAGTTTTTGGTGGAGATTTATCTGCTGATTTTAGTTGGTTACCACAGCTAAAAGCTCAATTTATGAAACGAAATTCACAATAAGTGAAAATAATAATCATTCTGAAAGTGTGAGAGAGAGGGGTTGTTAATAGCAACCCTTTTTTCTGACAAATAATACAAATCTGCTTGAATACTTAAATTATATAGTTGTTATATAGTTGGGAAAGATGGAGAGATGAGGAGATTGAATATTGAAGCGTAGATAGAATTATGAACATATATTATATAACCGGATTCTATATAAATGGTATAATTTATAGCTGATAGCTGATAGCTAAATGCTTACAAACAGTATTAGATAAATTAAAGAGGTTACTGAGTGAAAATCAATCTGCAAAAAGAGGAGTTTAGTTATGCTTATGTTCGAGCAGTTGCTACTGTTGCAGGTTGTCTTTGTGAGAGAACTACTCCATCTTTAGATGGGTTAGGAATTGATTTAATTTTAACTGGGTTAAAGTAATCACCACGAGAAAGTTTTCCCATTCTTTATACTCAGGTAAAATGTACTTCTAGGGAGGTGATTAATAATGATTTAGTCCGCTTTCCTTTGTCTGTGAAAAACTATAATGAATTGAGACGAGTTAATCGTTATCCGCCGATAATTTTAATTGTTGTGGTTGTGCCGAAAAAAGTAGAAGAATGGCTACAACAATCTGAGGTATCTCTTTGTCTTCAACATTGTGGTTATTGGTTGTCTTTAGCGGGAGCTGTTGCTACGGAAAATCAAGATAATATTACAGTTTCAATTCCTAGAAAAAATATGTTTACTGCTGAAGCCTTGGAGATAATTATGCAGAAAATCTTGCAAGGAGAAGGGTTATGAATTTAATTATTAAAGATATTGATTTATTGAAAAATATTCAGCCGGAAGTTGTAGCTAATTATTTAGAAAAGCGAGGTTAGCAACAGCAAAGGCAGATTGAAAATGAGGCAATTATTTGGAGCAATGAATTGTCTAATTTAACTTTGGTTTTACCCTTGAATCCAGAAGTAGCAGATTTTCCTGTAACTATGAATTTATTGGTGGAAAATTTAGCTAAGTTTGAGGAGAAAACTGAGTCAGAAATTCTGCAAAACTTAATTACTAATTTTCCTAATGTGGAGATACAAGGATTAGTTGTGGGGGTGAGGTCTCCTGAAGGAGATAAATTGAGTGGAGAGGTTGATTTAATGGGAGTAGTTATGAATAAATTGGAGCGGATAAAATTGGTATTATTTGACCGGGATTATGTGACTGCTATTAGGGCATATCAAGAACGTTTTCCGGTGTTATGTAGGGGTAATTTGGTGAAAGAAAATAATAATTTTGTGTTGAAAAATGTTTGTAGTTTTGGTGATGAAGATATTCCGTTACTAGTTAATGTAAAAGGAGAGGAAATTATAGGAGATACTTACAATGTTAAACAAGCTGGTGCTATCAGGAAAAACCCTCGTTTAGATAACAATACATTCTATCAATCTGAGCAAAAGCAGACTTTAGCTGAGGCAGCAAAAGAAATTCAAAAACTCCTAAATCAGTTAGAGCAAAGTAACCCTAATGCTACTGGCGGTGAAAAAATTACCTATGTTAATGATGAAACTACACCTAGCTTTAAACGCCGGCTTGTTGTTGCGTTACAAGCTGCTGGTAGGGCACCTATTGAAAAACTTATAGACAACCCCTATGTCAATATTGTAAAGGCCATTATTGAGGGGTGGAGAAAACCAGAGTGAATTTTGTTTCCTCTTGACTCAAACTAATACATCTAAATTGGAAGTTGAGAAAAATTGCTTAATTTAGAAACAAAAACATACTCTACTTCTTTAACTGTGTTCCTCCCCAAAAAACTAAAGTGACTGTTGATATTTCACCAAAAGTTCAGGGATATAATCATAACCATCCACTCCAATAACTGGCAAAATTCCTGACCGTTTCTGCTCTAAAATTTGATAAAAATCTTCTCCCAATTGACCTTTCAATACAACCATTAATCGAGCAGTTTTTCGCCATTCATTAGCACCAATTTTCTCTAAAAGATACATACCCAAACAACCTACAAAAACAGCTTTCTCTAAATTTTGTAAATTATAGTAAACCTAAGCAAGATAAGCCAAATTTAAACGTTGTAAATATAAATCTCCAGAATATTGAGCTGCTTGCCAAACCCCGGCTAAATATAACAGTGCATCTTCAGGTTTTTCTAACACCATAAATGCAATTCCTAGACTACTAAAACAGGTTTTTTTAGTGTGGATGACAGAGGGTATAAAATCATAAATTAAAGAGGTTGGTGTTAAAAATTATCTTTATTCTGGGTGAGCGATCGCTCTAGAGTTTTATAACTATATTTGATAATCTATTGATAGCTTTCGCAAATATTGACAGTGGTCTTAATTGTGGTGCTATAATATGATCATTTATCTAAAATCAGCTTATTTGACTAAATAATATTGCTATGAAAGCTTACATTAAGCTAGAGGGAGATGTTACAGGAGAGGATTCTTTTTATTTTAAAGAACTTACTAATCTTATAGAAAGAGAATGTGACTTATCTGTAAAAATTGAAGGAATAGAGTCTCAACCTGGGGTGAAAGGTAGTTTAGCAATAGTCTTAAACATTGCTTCATTAACTCTAACTACTATTCAAACTTTGTTCACTACTTTACAATATTGGGAATCAAAACAACGAAATGGGGAATTAGAACTGAAGTATTCTGTATTTGTTGTTGTCTACACTCGGACTTTTAAGGAAAGACTTTTACTTAAAAATTTGTCGGCAGAAAAGGTTATAGAACTGCAAGAAATAATACGTCAGCATCAACTTCAACCTTCTCTTGAAGATGAATATATTGAAGTTCAAATACTGAAGCAGAGGTAAAGGTTAATGTCAGAAGATTCACCGAAAAGAATTGCTTTAGTCTTGAACTCCTCAACTGGTGAAGAGCTAAAGGGAGGAAACCGAGATGTTTCAAGAGTTTACTCTATTTTGACTAATCCACAGCAGGGGATGTGTCTTCCCAATAAATCTAAACCAATACATGATTGTGAAAATAGAGACAGTTTTGAAAAAAAATTGAGGTCTACTCTCCAAGGTTGGGATATCAAAACTCAGTTAGTTTTCTACTTTTCAGGACATGGAGATATTCGGGGAAATAATCAATATTGTCTAAAAATGGGGTTGGATAATTCTGAGTGGTATCCCTTCAAAAATTTAATGAATGAGTTAGATTTAGCAGGAGTTCAACGTGCAATTATTATTCTTGATGCTTGCCATAGTGGAGCTGCTGTTGAAGGGAGTAGAAATTCAGATGATAATGTTTTTAACTCTATAAAAAAAGATGATATTCCTCAAGGAATTGCTATTATCGCTTCGTCTCGAAAGACTCAAACAAGTCAAGAACTATTAGATGGTTCATCTGGAGTATTCACAGATATTTTTTGCATGGGTATTGAAACAAGTCTTGATGAAAAAGGAACAAATGATGGAAAAATTTATGTTGAAGATATAGTTAGTTATATTAATTATAAATTGGAAACAGAAGAAAGATACTCAAAGTTTCCACAACGTTCAGTTTTTCATCTGGATAGAGCTGAGAAAAAAATTTGGATTGCTCAAGGGAAAAAGATGGAATATTCTACTCAGGACAATGTTAAATCAAGTCATTCTATTAGAACACCTGAAGAACTAAAAATTCTCTACGAACAAACTCACCCTAATCGACATCCTTCTCCACAAGCTACTACTAAAGATATAGATTTAGAGCTTCTACAGAAATACGCTAATAAAGTCGAACCAGAACTTTACAAGACAGCTAATTTAGAGGAAGTCCTATCGAAACTAAAGCTTTATTCCCCCATTCAATATGGAGGTAGAAATGTACTTCATAAATCTGCTGTTCTCTGCTTTTATAAAAGACCTGAAATGATATACCCCCAGGCTAGGTCTGTTTTTGTTTTTGGGAGACCCAAAGAATCTAATTTTGTTAGACAAGATATATTTGGTCCTTTAAGTTTTCAAGTTGAAGCTCTAGTCGAAAGAGTCAAAAAGTATTCAGAAACTATATCATATATAGCAGAAAATGGACTTAGGAGAGAAGTAGAAGACATTGATATTCAAGTGGCGCGGGAACTAATTTCTAATGCTATTGCTCACAGAGATTACCAATTATCAGGAACAGTAAAAGTTACCATCACACCAGAAGCACTTGAAGTTTATAGTCCGGGTACATTCTCACCAAAATTATCTTGGGATAAGCTAATTGATGGTATAGCACCTGTATCAAATCCAGTTGATGAAGCTATTGCTTTGTATCTTTTAAACTTATTAGTATTTGAAGGAATTGGTCGTGGTTTTGATGTATTTAAGGAGTACATAAAAGATAACGGATCTGATAGTATTATTTGTCAAGAATTGCCAGGACCTACTACATATATTCGTGTTTTACGTCGTGCCAAAAATCAACAATTAACATCTGTTTTGAAACCTCCACGTATAGAATTTAAAGAAGCTATAAACCCAGAAGTTTATATTTCCACAGAAGAAACAAAGCAAATAGTTACAAAAAGGGGAATTATTAGGGAGAGCAAAAAAATTTATAACCGCAAGGTTTATATGTTAATTGATCAAAGCGGTTCAATGGTGAAAAGAGACCGTTTATTCAACAATGAGCGTCGTTGGAAAGCTATTGCAGAAGTTATAGAAAGTCATGTTTATAATATTCTCAATGAGGAAGGTATGAATGGTGAAAAAATTTGCGATGAAATTACCGTAACATTTTTCAGTCCCAATCGTCCTCCAACAGTAATTCGTCCTATTCAAGATGACTCTCAAGTACCTGCTTTATTTGAAGAAAACCAACCCGATAGTAACACTTTTTTAGCTCCTACTTTTCAAAAAATTGTCGGACAATGGTTTGGTACGCGAATGCCAAATGAAGGAGGATTTATAATTATCTATACAGATGGGGAACTTGACGATTACCATGCTTTTGTTAACCATATTCAAGAAACTTGTGGCAAACTTAACAGTCAAGATGAATTAAAAGTTGTGATTATTGGATTTGGTAGTGATGTTAATCACAACCCGAGGTTTTATTTAATGCTTGATGCTAATGCGAATTCCTTTATAGATAAAAACTCAAAACCATGCAACGTTCTTGCATTCGAGCTGTTAAATAAAATGCCTAATATAATTGACTTACTTAAGCGTTCATTGGAATATTCAAAAGTAGGTTTACCTGACTGGGGTAAAGAATTTTGTCCTGAGTTGTACGATTAACTAACTGATAATCTAATTTATAAATAATAGGGATTGAAAATAACTAGAAAAATCTAGTTATAGAAGTTAACAGATAAAAATTTTTACGACTTTTAGGACTTTAGGGAATAGTAGGTAGAAAGTTAATCAACTAGGGTTGGCTAACTTAAATATTTCTAAGTTTTATTTAAAGCTTGATGCTAAATACTGTTTCCCCAAAAAACTAAAGTCACTGTTGATATTTCACCAAAATTTCAGGGATATAATCATAACTATCCACTCCAATAACAGGCAAAATTTCTGAGAGTTTATGCTCTGAAATTTCATTAAACTCTTCTCCCAATTTACCTTTCAATACAACCATCAACCCAACAGTTTTTCCCCATTCATTACTACCAATTTGCTCTAAAAGATACATACCCAAACAACCAGCAAAAACAGCTTTTTCCAAATCTTGCAAACCATAATAAGCTTCAGGAGATAAGCCAAATTCAAACCTTGTAAAGTCTTTGTTGCATGAAATATAGCTGCCGCACTTGGGACCCATATGTACAAGAATAACGCGCGGAAACTACTGTAACTATTGGACAATAAATAAATAGAA
>NZ_JAAHHT010000006.1:27028-27826 GCF_010672085.1 Okeania sp. SIO3I5 | reverse complement strand
GAGATAAGCCAAATTCAAACCTTGTAAAGTCTTTGTTGCATGAAATATAGCTGCCGCACTTGGGACCCATATGTACAAGAATAACGCGCGGAAACTACTGTAACTATTGGACAATAAATAAATAGAACATCAATCTTTGAAATAAAAAAGCTGAAACCTTTACAAGTAAAAGTTTTGAGAGTAAATCAGTCAGCCCTAACTATTGGACAATAGTAAATAGAAAATCAATCATCCCGTGTCAGGAGCGCTCGCTCTTATTACAGAGTTCTAACTATTGAACAATAGTAAATAGAAAACTAATCATCCCGTGTCAGGAGCGCTCGCTCTTATTACAAAGTTCTAACTATTGAACAATAGTAAATAGAAAACTAATCATCCCGTCTCAGGAGCGCTCGCTCTTATTTCAGAGTCCTAACTATTGGACAATAGTAAATAGAAAACTAATCATCCCGTGTCAGGAGCGCTCGCTCTTATTTCAGAGTCCTAACTATTGGACAATAGTAAATAGAAAACTAATCATCCCGTGTCAGGAGCAATTAAGCTGCGGAATGGATGTTAAGAACGCTACTTTCATGGAACAAAGCCCCTTGTAAATATAAATCTCCAGAATATTGAGCTGCTTGCCAACCTCCAGCTAAATATAACAAGGCGTCTTCAATTTTTTCTAAAGAGACTGTTGATATTTCACCAAAAGTGCAGGAATATAATCATAACCATCTACTCCAATAACTGGCAAAATTTCTGACCGTTTCTGCTCTAAAATTTCATTAAAATCTTCTCCCAATTGCCCCTTCAATA
>NZ_JAAHHT010000006.1:0-27018 GCF_010672085.1 Okeania sp. SIO3I5 | reverse complement strand
GACTGTTGATATTTCACCAAAAGTGCAGGAATATAATCATAACCATCTACTCCAATAACTGGCAAAATTTCTGACCGTTTCTGCTCTAAAATTTCATTAAAATCTTCTCCCAATTGCCCCTTCAATACAACCATCAAACCAGCAGTTTGCCGCCATTCATTACTACCAATTTGCTCCAAAAGATACATACCCAAACAACCTGCAAAAACAGCTTTTTCCAAATTTTGTAAATTATAGTAAGCCTGAGCAAGATAAGCCAAATTCAAACCTTGCAAATATAAATCTCCAGAATATTGAGCAGCTTGCCAACCCCCAGCTAAATATAACAAGGCGTCTTCAATTTTTTCTAAAGCGACTGTTGATATTTCACCAAAAGTGCAGGAATATAATCATAACCATCTACTCCAATAACTGGCAAAATTTCTGACCGTTTCTGCTCTAAAATTTCATTAAAATCTTCTCCCAATTGCCCCTTCAATACAACCATCAAACCAGCAGTTTGCCGCCATTCATTACTACCAATTTGCTCCAAAAGATACATACCCAAACAACCTGCAAAAACAGCTTTTTCCAAATTTTGTAAATTATAGTAAGCCTGAGCAAGATAAGCCAAATTCAAACCTTGCAAATATAAATCTCCAGAATATTGAGCAGCTTGCCAACCCCCAGCTAAATATAACAAGGCGTCTTCAATTTTTTCTAACGAGACTCTTGATATTTCCGCAAAAGTTCAGAAATATAATCATAACCATCTACTCCAATAACTGGCAAAATTTCTGAGAGTTTCTGCTCTGAAATTTCATTAAACTCTTCTCCCAATTTACCTTTCAATACAACCATCAACCCAACAGTTTTTCCCCATTCATTACTACCAATTTGCTCTAAAAGATACATACCCAAACAACCTGCAAAAACAGCTTTTTCCAAATCTTGCAAACCATAATAAGCTTCAAGAGATAAGCCAAATTCAAACCTTGTAAAGTCTTTGTTGCATGAAATATAGCTGCCGCACTTGGGACCCATATGTACAAGAATAACGCGCGGAAACTACTGTAACTATTGGACAATAAATAAATAGAACATCAATCTTTGAAATAAAAAAGCTGAAACCTTTACAAGTAAAAGTTTTGAGAGTAAATCAGTCAGCCCTAACTATTGGACAATAGTAAATAGAAAATCAATCATCCCGTGTCAGGAGCGCTCGCTCTTATTACAGAGTTCTAACTATTGAACAATAGTAAATAGAAAACTAATCATCCCGTGTCAGGAGCGCTCGCTCTTATTACAAAGTTCTAACTATTGAACAATAGTAAATAGAAAACTAATCATCCCGTCTCAGGAGCGCTCGCTCTTATTTCAGAGTCCTAACTATTGGACAATAGTAAATAGAAAACTAATCATCCCGTGTCAGGAGCGCTCGCTCTTATTTCAGAGTCCTAACTATTGGACAATAGTAAATAGAAAACTAATCATCCCGTGTCAGGAGCAATTAAGCTGCGGAATGGATGTTAAGAACGCTACTTTCATGGAACAAAGCCCCTTGTAAATATAAATCTCCAGAATATTGAGCTGCTTGCCAACCTCCAGCTAAATATAACAAGGCGTCTTCAATTTTTTCTAAAGAGACTGTTGATATTTCACCAAAAGTGCAGGAATATAATCATAACCATCTACTCCAATAACTGGCAAAATTTCTGACCGTTTCTGCTCTAAAATTTCATTAAAATCTTCTCCCAATTGCCCCTTCAATACAACCATCAAACCAGCAGTTTGCCGCCATTCATTACTACCAATTTGCTCCAAAAGATACATACCCAAACAACCTGCAAAAACAGCTTGCTCCAAATTTTGCAAACTATAATAAGCTTGAGCAAGATAAGCCAAATTTAAACCTTGCAAATATAAATCTCCAGAATATTGAGCTGCTTGCCAACCACCCGCTAAATATAACAGCGCATCTTCCGGTTTTTCTAATACCATAAATGCAATTCCTAGACTACTAAAACAAAGAGACTTACTCTGACCATCCCCTAAATTTTCTGACAATTTCAAACCCTGTTGTAAATAATTAATCGCAGTTTCATAAACCTCCGTTTCCATCACTTCTTGTTGTCTAGCTTGGAAAACTTCACTAAAAGCAAAATTAGCTAAAGCATTAGCTTCCCCTCTTTTATCCCCTACTTGTCGGGAAAACATTAACGCTCTTTGACTATAATTAATTGCCTCACCATAATCCTTCATCGCCACACAAGTCCGACTCAAATGATTCAAATTAGCAATTTCACAGGATTTATCCTCCGTTTCTTGAGCAATTTTTAAAGCTTGTTTATGAAATTCCATTGCCTTTAAATATTGCCCTAAAGTCTGCTGAGAATAACCCAATAAAGTTAAAATTCTCCCCTTAGCTTGAGTACCTTGAATTCTTTGCAAAGGTTCATCTAAATAACTCAGAGCATTCTGTAAATATTCTCCAGAAAAAGAAGCAAAAATTCCACCATAAAGAGGAAAATATTCTCGTTGAGAAAAGGCGCGCAGAATTTGCAATGTCACCTGAAAACAAGAATTATTTAAACTAGGTCTAGCCTGAAAACCATCAGCTAACTGACACCAAATAGCAGCAAAAGTCAAAAAAGTAGAAATAGATAATTTTGCTCCTACCTTCGCATCATAAATTAACTTATCAAACCATTCTACTAATCCCCTTTGTAAACATTGTAAAATTATTGCCAATTCAACTAGATCACTCCCTTCAATACTAGCTTTACCAGCAAATTCTACAATAGATTTTTCCAAAGCAATAGTATTAAATAAACCCTCTGGAAAAGAGCTATTTACTTGTTTTGACCATAATACCCACGGTCCCCTCTGTTCGGGAGTCCCACCAAATCCCAATTGTCCTCGACTTTGGTCATATATCCAACTTACCAAATAAGGTTGTAGTCGTTGCCAAGCTTCCAAACCTTTAGTAATACCAGTAGTAAACTGCTGCAAATCTTTTTGTAGGTCTGAGTCAGTAGTTTGGGTTTTTTGGTCATGTAGAGTTTGGCCAAGTTTTTGTATTTGGTTAAGGGTAAGAGGCTGTTTTTGGTTAGGATCAATAGCATTAAGTAAACTGGTAAGACGTTCCCTACTTTCCGTATTAATAATTTGCTGTATAGAAGTAGCGATCGCCTCTTGAGTTTGATTTTGTTTTTCCCATTTTTCCCATTCTCCCTGAATAGTTTTTAATGCTCGTAAACGACGATTAGCTTTTGCTTGTTTTAGCTCATCTGTTTCTATATCTACCTGATTTTTAATAGTTTGGAAACGTTCATCAAAACAACGTTCAAATATTTCTCCCGTACCACTACTAATTTCTTTAACAAGCATTTGATAAACTTGTTCTTTGGAGCGAATTTTGCCTTGAAGAGTAATTTCTATAATATGGTCAATTAGATTTAGATAGCGTTCTTGCCAAGAAATAGATTCTGTCATTTTAGTTATTAGTTATTAGTTATTAGTTATTAATTTTCATTCTATATAACAATCCTAAATAGGTTGTAATATTTTATCAAAATCATTCGGTCTAATACCAATTTAAAAAAATAATGTTACAAATAATAAGGGCGATAAAAAGACTTTACAGAAGATGTCTCTTGGAGGAATTGAATAAGTTATGAAGTAAGAATGGCTAATAAGCTATTCCCATACGACCCCTGACTCCTGACTCCTTAAACAAACTAGATATTTATAGCAAACATTTATCACGCTTGGTATAAAACCACGCCTTGATCGGCGAAATATTTTTGGAGCAGGGATCAAATCCCCGTTAAAAAAATAACTTCTGACTTCGGATTTCTAACTTCGTTAACGTAGGGGTTTGGTTTCCAAACCAAAATTAAAATAGGATTTGGAGACCAAACCCCTACAGTTTTTTTTGACACATCATTTACAATTGCTGCAGTTATCTTAAATTATTAAAGTCAAGGAAGAAATAAGAAGTAAGAAAGCAATTGATTGAGCAGTATTATACCATTTATCAAAAGTAATTCTCTTCTTTTTAAGAAAAGGTAATAATTATTAATTGTTAATTATTAACTGGAGAGTACAAAGTTCTTCTAAAAAAAGATTTGCCCTCAAGACTGAAAGTATTACTGGAAAAGGGTTGCATAGTCTAAAGCTATCACGGGAGAGTTTCTCACCTTGATAACTCTGAAAGCCTTAGCTAACAATAGTTATTCCAAGAACTTTGCACTTTCTAGTTATTTTCTAGTTATTAATTATTAATTATTAATTACCAATCTATGACTAAAAACATATTTTCAAACATTTGATTAATTGTATCTTCTATATTATCTACAGTTACAGAAGTACGGCCTTCTAAAAATTCTTTTAGGGTAATTTTTTTATTTTTAAAATCCTTGACAAAATCACGCAATTTTTTCAAATAACTTATCTCTAATCTTGTTTCTTCTAGCATAATTTTTATCAAATCTTCTCCATTTTGCTTTGCTTTCCGATACTGTTTAACCATATTACCTTGAGGAGTATTTTTTACCTCTCGTAATTCTGCTTTAACTTGTTCATACTGTTGAGACAATAATTCAATTTCTTTCCCTAAACGTTCACATTCTTTTTCACTATCATTTTGGTTAAAATTTAGTTTTTCTTGATTTTTCTCCCGTTCAATCTCTAGCAACCTAGCCAGATCGCCACTTTGATAAGCAACATTAATTTCTTTCATTATTTCGGTATAGAGAACACGAGTTTCCTCTTCCGTTGCTTTATCAGGATGAAATTTATCAGCTAATTTTAAGAAAATTTTTCTTAAATCTCTACTTGGACGTGGTTGAGAAATATCTGGTTGTTCGTAAAATTCAGAGTAATTTTTATCATCATCATAATCATCTTCAAAAAAGTCTTTCTCCGTTGAATCTTCCGAATTATCTCTAACATCATCTTGAAAATTTGCTGATGATGATTGAAAAAAATAGTCTGGTCTTAGAGAAATTCTCCCTGTTAGTTGTAAAGTTCGATAAATATCTATAACTTTTTGCTTTTGAGGTTTTCCTAAACTTTTCTTACTTAGAATTTTCTCAAAGAGAGCATGAATTTCTCGATCCAAGTTATTAATTTTTTCATCAAACTCTCTACTTTTATTAAACATTTCTTGATTCAAGATTTGTATCTGCTGAGTGAGGTTAGATAATTCAGTTTTTTTCCGCTTGATTTGAGTCAGAAGTTTTTTGTGTTTTTCGTTTAGAAAATCCATTCTAGCATGAACAGAAGAAAATGATAGAGAATTTTCTTGAGATCGAGAATTATAGATAACTGTTTTTTTAGCTTTTCTTGGCATAATAAATATCTTGACTATTATTTTAGCAATTGGCAATTTAATATTTTATAGTTTATCGTAATTTACTTAATGTGTCACCTGTAAGCATTCAACTCTTAGTAGTCAACTATCAGCAATTAATAATGAATCATTAAAGTGATTAAAAATTTATATCAGCTCAAAAATAGTATTAGACTTCTTGCAGAAGTCAGGGAATAGGGAATAGAGAATAGGGAATAGGGAATGAAATCAACAGTTTCATCTCTTGAATTTATTTCATTTTTGATTTTTTGAGATGTCTATAGTCAGGGAATAGGGAATAGGGAATAGGGAATAGGGAATGAAATCAACAGTTTCATCTCTTGAATTTATTTCATTTTTGATTTTTTTGAGATGTCTATTGATAAAGATAAAATTTAAGTATAGTAAACTTTTTGATAATTGATATTAACTAGCTATCAGCTTTTTGAATTTAAAAATACGAAGTTATCTGTTCCATTAAAGTTTGGTGATAGAGTTGAACTTAATTTATACTCTCATAACATAAAAAAAACAGGGGATGCCAATCCCCTGTAGCCAACAGATTTACCAACAATATGCTTTTAATTCTTTTGTGGTATCTATATTAAGTTTTATTCGTTGCGCGTATCCAATTTTGAGGAATTTATTGTACTTATAATTTTAATATATCTAGCTCTAAGTTAAGCATTTTAGATCAAATTGTAATTTGATAATTTACACTTACAAATTAAAATTCTTGATTTTCAACTAGGTTAACTCTTTATTAGCTAATTTGTATATTAATACTATTATCCAAAAAAAGCAACCCTTGTTACAGTTTGTTACCATAATTTAGGAAAGGTTGATATACCTAGTGGACCGTTTCAGCTAAAACTGTGCATGATTATTTTAGGTTGTGGGAAGACAAGGAAGACAAGGAGGACAAGGAAGACAAGGTGGTAAGGGAGAAAAAAGCCTATTGCACCATTTAAGATGAAACAGTCCAGTAGGTTTTCTTCACTTGCCCTTCATCACTGTACTCATTCTGTACTTGACATACTCCCGACGTTGCCCTTCTATTCCCCCCTTTCAAAGGGGGGTTAGGGGGGATGGACAACGCGGGATTCTGAGCGTCTGGGAAACCCTGACCGCGGAGCATGACAGAGGTGATGTCCTCCCCCTGTTTTGACTTTGACAATAACAAAATGCTCCTAAAAGTGTCAAGGGCATATAAACGTTTAGCTTATGAAGGTATCCAAATCCTGGCCCTGGCTTTCATCCCGACGCTCCCCCTCCCCCCTTTCCAAGCTATCCCTTATAAGGAACTCTTGAAACCCTTGTGGGAGGGTGGTCCGGATGGGGAGGGTGGGGAGGAGGGGGAGGAAGAATTCTGTCTACATTCATAAAAAAGTGTGTTTTTCAATACACTTTTCTCCTGAAAAAGCCGATTCAAGACTAAAACATAACTTGTCTATGTTGTCAAGTTTTATGTTAAGAAAAATGTTTATAAAGCATAGCTTTCCAAGGGGGGTTAGGGGGGATGGAGAGCGCGGGACTTCCTGCCAGGAAAGTTAAAATGCAGCAAAAGAGGGTGAGTAGTAGCGGATTGAATAAACTTAAGTATGAGCACTTGCTCATACCATAAATCCTGGAAGCACAGTATAACTGTAATTACTAACTTAGCAGGTAGTGCAGTAATGTATCTACAAAGAAAAAGGATGATTTTCTCTGACTGGTGACTATATTCTGCCCTAGCAAGGGTTTCAGGGCTAGTCACCCAAAGTTAGTGACTGACTGGTGACTGGACAGTAACCAGTCTAGTGACTGGGCAGTAACCAGTCTAGTATTATGTATAGTAACAACAAGCCATAATACTAATAAATGAAATTTTCTGATTTAACCAAAAGATATCAAGTCACTCGCAGCGCTATGCGTAGAAGGCTCGAAGCAGTAGAGATAGACCTTCCTAAAGATAACCGTGGTTGGCTTTACGCCACTCCAGAACACCTGAAAACTCTAGACGATCTTCATCACCACTTAATCAATGGGGGAAGATTCTGTGATTATTCCCCAGCGATCGATGTAGAGCGAGCAGAGGATGAGGAACTGTATACCGAGGCGTCCAGTATACAGTCCGAACAGTATAGTATACAGGTTACTAGGCAGAGTGGCAGTGAAAAAACTACCTCCCCTATTGAATTGCTAGAGAAACTGGTAGGAGCGATCGCTACCAATATCCAACCAGTCAGTGACGTCGTGAGGAGGAATACAGAACTTCAGCAAGCAATGGATTGGGTTAATGATTTTCTTGGGGAACTGCTGACTTTGTTGCATGAAAGTAGCCTTCTTAAAATCCGTTCCGCTTTTCGGTTGCCAGAGCGGACATGAAAGGTGAACCTAGTGGCAGGTATATCACCCTCTTTCTATACATTGATGCGCTACCATTTATTGGCCAAGAATTAAATCGCTCAAAAGCTTTATAGGTATAAGTTTCAGCATTTTTTGAACAAAGATTGATGTTGGATTTATTTATTGGACAATAGTTGTAGAAGTATGAAGTATATGTGCGATAGCTTGTGCGCTGGCTATATGCTTTCATACAACAAAGCCGAACTGCCTACAAATCCCTTGTCAGGATTTAAAACTTGGGTGAGTGGAGGGCGGTTGATTGATGGGCAGCAAAAATTTAAAAATTTAGTTAGTCAGCAGGTATTTGACGACAAAATTATTTGACGCCCAAGTTTGTTGACTAAGTATTATTTTTTTAGGGTCGCGTGTAAACCCAACAGGCAAGATGCCTATTCCATAAGGTAAATATCTACAGGAAATTTAAGTTGTTTCGGGGTTAATACCCTTTTTTCCGGAGAGTTCCATAGATGAACATAAAAGAGTAGGAGAAGCGGAGCATTCCGAAGGATGGGATGGATGAGTTACCGGCGCCATATCTAATCTCCCAAAAGAGAAATAAATTTTGGTGGTGGTGCTGAGGAATGGTAGAGAGAGTGTGGGAGGTGTGGGAGGTGTGGGAGGTGTGGGAGGTGTGGGAGGTGTGGGAAGTGTCGGAAGTGTGGGAAGTGTGGGAAGAAATTACAAAACTTATGTATCTTCGCCATTCCTCAACAGGACTACCTAAATTTTTTCCTTCTTGGTCAATCCTCTCCCTTTTAGGGAGAGGTAATTATCCATTATCCATTAATGAAACCCAATTATATTGCTTTTAGGTTAATTTGGATACAACTTTTTTCATATCAGTTTAGTAATATCCATAAAAAAAAAGTTAAGTGCTAAAATCAGAGTAAAATATTTATTTTGCTTGAGAAAAAAACATTGAGCGATGCTAAGTAATATTTCTGAAGTCAAAATCCATCGACTACGATGGGCACTTACCCTGGGTTGGTGTCTCCTAATTATCTCACTATTCTACGATCCACTATCCAGTCAACTAACACAACCTTCCAATACACTGAGTCCGTTCAGACTCAATATAGAAAACTGCGTCCTGGTACAAGGAAAATGTCTAGAAGAGATACCATACCCGATGGGATCTCCTATTTTTTGGGGTATGATCGTGCCTTCTGCTATTTTCATTTTGTTTGTCTTAGGACACGAATTTTGGCGCCGGATCTGTCCCCTATCCTTTCTTTCACAAATTCCTCGTGCCTTGGGATGGGAACGTAAACGCGAGCGCATAAATCCGACAACAGGGAAAGTACGCAAGGAATTGGTCAAAGTTCCCAAAAATTCATGGCTAGGTCGGAATTATCTTTCCCTACAATTTAGCCTTTTTTTCTTAGGGTTGTGTAACCGCATTCTTTTTGTCAACTCTAATCGTTTGGCTTTAGGTTCGTTTTTAATATTCACAATTATTGCAGCAATAACAGTCGGTTACCTGTATGGAGGTAAAAGTTGGTGTCAGTATATTTGTCCGATGGCTCCCGTACAAAAGATTTATTCACAACCAAGAGCACTACTCAACAGTACCGCTCACGAAGGCGATCGCAAATCAATCACCCAATCTATGTGCCGCACGGTAAGTCAAAATGGTAAAGAATTGAGTGCTTGTGTGGCCTGTCAAAGCCCTTGTATTGATATAGATGCCGAAAAATCCTATTGGGATGAAATACCTCAGCAGCAATGGCTCTACTACGGCTATGTTGGCATTACAATTGGGTATTTTTTCTATTACTATCTTTATGCGGGGAACTGGGATTATTATTTATCAGGAGCTTGGGCTCATGAAGAAAACCAACTGGCTAATCTGATCAAACCAGGGTTTTATTTGTTAGACCAGCCTGTAGACCTTCCTAAAATCCTCGCAGTACCAATAACTCTGGGTCTATTTACCTTTGGCGCTATAGGTATTGGTAGTGCCCTGGAAAACATTTACAAGGCATATCACCATCGCCATCACCGATGGACTGACCCCCTAATCATTCGACATCGAATGTTTACACTGTGTACATTTTTCATTTTCAATTTCTTCTTTGTTTTTGGAGGCCACAATTTTATTCAGTTGTTGCCATCACCCTTGCCCGATCTTTTCACGGTTTTAATAGCAGTATGTAGTAGCTTGTGGCTTTATAGAACTTGGCAGCGCACTCCCAGTCATTATCAACGGGAAAGTCTGGCAAATCGATTGCGAAAGCAACTCAAAAAGCTGAATTTGGATAGCGCGAAGTTTTTGGAGGGGCGAGCGCTTGACGATCTTAGTGTGGATGAAGTTTATGTTCTTGCGAAAGTTCTGCCTGATTTCTCCCAAGAAAAACGTCTGCAAACTTACAAAGCAATGTTGCGAGATGCCATTTATGAGGGTTATGTAAAGCCTGCTAATAGTCTGGAAAACTTCAAGCAAATGCGACAAGAACTGGATATTTCTGATAAACAGCACGATACCATCTTAACAGAACTAGGCCAGGAATATCCTGATCTGTTCGATCCTCGTAAACAGTGGAATATAGGAAAGGCTTTGCGGTTGGACGGCTATAGAGAAACTCTCCTGGAAACTATCTTACGTTCTTGGAAAACTAACCGAGATCGAACCCAGGTTCCTGACTTGATGAAAGCATTCTCTGGGCAAACATCCAATGAAACGTTAGAAAACCTTTTGCAGAGTTTATCTCCAAAAGATCGCAACTTAGTTCAAAAACTTCGCCAAGAATATAGGATTACTAAAGATGATGAAGCAGATGCTCTTAAACACACTGATCCCTATCAGTTGTGGAAGGCGATCGCTAAACGTATTGGTTTGCTAGAATACATCAAATCTGGGGGAGAACAGGAACTCCGCAAAATTTTCCAAGATATTGATACAGATCGCTCAGGTGATATAAGTTTGTGTGAATTACGAAATTATATCCATGTTGTCGATCCCCATATTTCTTATGAGCAAATTGGGGAAATGTTGAAAGCTGCAGACACAAGTGGTGACGAGCGAATCAGTTATGACGAGTTTCAAGCACTTTTTAAGTCCTTGAAATCTTAGACAAAAATTGGCTGAAGAAGGAAGAGGGAAGAAGAAGGAGTCATATAGAATCCGGGTAATTAGTTATCGTATTACTGAGGAGTAATGAGTAATGAGTAATGAGTAATGAGTAAGGAGTAAGAAGTAAGGAGTTAGGAGTTAGGAGGTAGGAGGTAGGAGTTAGCAGTAAGAAAGGAAATGAAAATGCATAAATTTTTAAATTCGTATTCATGCTTAACATATTTTAGTTGAGGAAGTAATTTTGCGATTACTGTATAACCGGATTTTATATCAGGAGTCAGGAGTCAGGAGTCAGGAGGGAAAAGAATAGAAGTCAGAAATCAGGAGATTGTCTACGTTGTTCAATTGCAGCAACATAAGAATCTAGTAATTTACTTACTTCTTCGATCGGGTAGTAGAAGTTCTGAAGTATCCCCATATTGTAGTAGAAGTTCTGAAGTATCCCCATATTCAAGGTCATTTGCCAGAATTAAGTAATATCGACTTTCTTGATCGGAACCTTGTGCAATATTCAAGAATCGAATAGCAGATTCTCTTCCTTTCATTCTGACTCCTGACTCCTGTCTCCTGACTCCTTCTTCCTCATAACCCTTTTTTCCGAAAGCCTTCTGCTATATTAGCTGGCACTGATACAGATGCTCGTCTTAACTGAGAAGTTAGTCCGTAGGTTTCTGCTTTCGGAAAATTGCTGCTAAAGCGGTAAACCTCTAAAACGAGTTGATGTGCTTTTTGCCAAACTATCAAATCCTGAAAATTTTTAGCAGATTCTCTCTTCATTCTGACTCCTTCTTCCTCATTCTGACTCCTGTCTCCTGTCTCCTGACTCCTTCTTCATGTGATACGAATATTCTGGCTTGAATTCTCTTTTGGGTCTGCCCATGTCTTTTTGTGTTTTTAGTTTTTCATTTATTTTTTTTTCCCAAGTGCCAGGTATCGGGTAGAAAAAAATGGCGTTGGTAAATCAAGAGATGAAACTTTAACTTTCCTGGCGGGAAGTCCCGCGCTCTCCATCCCCCCTAACCCCCCGTGCATAGGGGGGAGGGGGAGCGTCGGGATGAAAGCCTGGGCCCAGATTTGGATACCTTCATAAGCTAAACGTTCATAGGCCCTTGACAAGCTAGAAGCATTTTGTTATTATCAATGTCAACACAGGGGGAGGACATCACCTCTGTCATGCGCAGCGGTCAGGGTTTCCCAGACGCTCAGAATCCCGCGTTTTCCCGTAAGGGCAACGTCGGGAGTATGTCAAGAGTAACCTGTTTCTGATACTTCTAAATATCTTACCACAGTAAGTGATGGGTATCACCCCTACTAGAAAATCATCTTACCAATTACCAACGCCAAAAAAATTATTAAAAAATTATTTGGCTAAAGCTTAGATTTTTCGGTCTTTTAACTTCCCTGGCGGGAAGTCCCGCGCTCTCCATCTCCCCTAACCCCCGTGCATAGGGGGGAGGGGGAGCGTCGGGATGAAAGCCTGGGCCCAGATTTGGATACCTTCATAAGCTAAACGTTCATAGGCCCTTGACACAAGCTAGGAGCATTTTGTTATTATCAATGTCAACACAGGGGGAGGACATCACCTCTGTCATGCGCAGCGGTCAGGGTTTCCCAGACTGAATAATCCCGCGTTGTCCATCCCCCCTAACCCCCCTTTGAAAGGGGGGAATAGAAGGGCAACGTCGGGAGTATGTCAAGCTTTTTCCTTTATTCTACTACAGAAAAGAGGGAGTAGGGAGTAGGGAGTAGGGAGATGGGAACCTAACTCATTTCTAGTACACTACTTGAGTAGTATTTTCTTTAGCTATAAATGGTATAATAATACTTTCTGTCTTAACTATTCAGCTAATAATGATAATACTATCTCTTTCCTCCTGACTCCTGACTCCTGACTCCTTTACACTTACGAAAGGGGTTCTATAAGGGAAATTGCGTACACTTATCGCTTTCTTTGAAAAGTTATTTTGGGGGTGGGTTTCAACCTAAATATTTATAAATGTGGCTATTTTGTTGTAATGTCCAGTATTATTGTCAGGCTATTGTAATGGAACCCGCATTGTACACGCTTGGCTGAAAAGCCAGTAGAAATCTAATCCTACTGGTTTGTTTATATGAAGAGCAATCGCGCTGTTATGAGAATATCAAAAAATATATAGCAAAAAGATAAGTATTTAACCGGATTATTAATGAGGCAAAAATTGACTAAAACTGAAAAAGGCTATACTTTTCCTGCACTTACGCAAAGAAACCCGGTTTCTCCGAGAAACCGGGTTTCAGGGTTCTTGTGCGTAAGTCCTGATTAATTATTGCTGTAAGCAAACTCCGGCAGTTGCTCTTTAGCAGATCCATTAGGTGTAACTTTTACCTCACCATTTTCATCTAAATCTACATAAACATTTTCCCCATGCTGAATTTTACCAGCTAATAACGCTTCTGCCAAAACATCCTCTAACAAACGCATAATAGCTCGACGTAGAGGTCTCGCTCCGTAACTAGGATCGAATCCTTCCTCTACTAAACGATCCTTAAACTTATCGCTGACTGTCAGAGCTATTTCGCGATCGCCCAAACGACTAAATACCTCCCGCAGCATAATTTCTGCAATTTCCTTGACCTCATCCTTAGTTAACTGACGGAAGACAATAATTTCATCCAGACGGTTGAGAAACTCTGGGCGGAAATATTGTTTCAGTTCCTCATTAACTAAATTGCGGATACGATTATATTGAGCTTCCTCTTGATCCTCAGCAAACTCAAAACCTAAACCACCGCCACCTTTTTCAATGACCTTAGAACCGATATTAGAAGTCATAATGATTAAGGTATTCTTGAAATCTACTACCCGACCCTTAGAATCAGTCAAACGACCATCCTCCAAGACTTGCAGCATAATATTAAATACATCTGGATGAGCCTTTTCAATCTCATCAAACAAAACCACAGTGTAGGGGCGACGGCGTACAGCTTCCGTTAACTGCCCACCTTCATCATAACCAACAAATCCTGGAGGAGAACCAACAAGCTTAGAAACAGTGTGACGTTCCATGTATTCCGACATATCCACTCGAATCATCGCTTCCTCAGAACCAAAGAAATAAGCAGCTAATGCTTTTGTCAATTCTGTTTTTCCAACACCAGTCGGACCAGAAAAAATGAAACTAGCAATAGGCCGCTTAGGATTCTTTAGACCAACACGAGCGCGACGTAAAGCACGGGAAACAGCTTTCACAGCATCATCTTGCCCAATCAGACGTTGATGCAGGGTATCTTCTACATGTAACAGTTTCTCAGACTCAGATTCTGTCAACTTACTCACCGGAACTCCAGTCCAGGATGCCACGATATGAGCAATATCGTCTTCAGTCACTACAAGAGAGTTACTGGGTTTTTTGTCTAATTTTTCAGCGGCAGTCTGTTCAATTTCTGCTTGAATTTCTAATTCGCGATCGCGTAATTGACTAGCTTTTTCAAAATCTTGTTGACGAACAACTTCTTCTTTTTCTTTAGTCACCTTAGATAGTTCTCGTCTTAGTTCCTTCAAATGTGGTGAAACCATCGAATTTTTAACTCTCACACGGGAACCAGCTTCATCAATTAAGTCAATAGCTTTATCTGGTAAAAAGCGATCGCTAATATAACGATCAGATAGTTCAGCTGCCGCTGCCAGAGCTTCATCAGAAATAGTCAACCTATGGTGTTGTTCATAAGCAGAGCGTACCCCATAAAGAATTTCGATAGTCTGTTCTACACTAGGTTCACCCACTTTCACCGGTTGAAAACGACGTTCCAGAGCAGCATCCCGTTCAATATGCTTGCGATATTCATCCAGAGTAGTCGCCCCAATACATTGCAGTTCACCCCTTGCCAAAGCAGGTTTAAGAATATTAGCAGCATCCATACTACCCTCAATCGCACCAGCACCCACAACAGTGTGAATTTCATCAATTACCAAAATAATATTACCATTGGCACGGACTTCATCCATTATTTTTTTCAACCGTTCCTCAAATTCCCCTCTAAACCTAGTACCAGCTATCAGAGAACCAATATTGAGACTAACCACCTGTTTATTTTCTAGGATATCGGGAACATCTTGATTAATGATCCGTTGAGCTAATCCCTCAGCAAGAGCAGTCTTTCCGACTCCAGGTTCACCAATGAGGACCGGGTTATTTTTTGTTCTACGGCCTAAAACTTGAATCATTCGTTCAATTTCAACTTGTCGGCCTACTATTGGATCGATTTTACCCTCTGCCGCTAATTTTGTTAAATCTGTACCAAATTCTTCTAGAGTAACGGCTTTCTTACCATTAGGGTTAGACCCCCCAGGAGAAACAGCAGCAGCTTCTCCCAAGGAACGAATTACTTGAGTCCGAATTTTGCCTCTATCGACTCCCAAGTTGTCCAAAACTTTAGCAGCTACTCCTTCAGAATCTTGTAGTAATCCCAATAGCAAATGTTCTGTACCAATATAATTATGGTCTACTTTTCTTGCTTCTTCTAGGGAAATCTCCAACATCCTTTTTACCCTAGGAGTAAAAGGAATTTCTGCCGGAGTAAAGCCAGAACCACGGCCAATTATTTTTTCAACTTCGTTTCGAGCATCTTTGAGATTTACACCATGCTCCTTGAGAACTTTAGATGCAATACCTGTACCTTCACCAATTAAACCCAGGAGAATTTGCTCTGTCCCCACAAAGTTATGTCCTAAGCGGCGGGCCTCTTCCTGGGCTAACATGATTACCTTGATTGATTGTTCTGTGAAACGTTCAAACATTTTTGTTGCCTCTCTATATATGTGTTTATAGTCACAGGGGAGATTTCTCCCTTATAGTAATGTTTTTTAGTAATTACTGACCATTCAGTGGCCATAAACAGGAACAAATGTAAATTTTTATTTACTTATAGTAACTTAAATGTATCGTTGTGAGAGTGACAATGCCTAGTGAGGAGAGCCGTAACCAAGAAATTCAGTAATTTATATATAATAACTTGTTGGAAAAAATTTTAATGGGAGAGCTTTTTGGCAAACACAGCAAAAATGCCTCATATTTGCTGTATTTTAATTTACTATTTTCTGGGGAAAGTGGCAAGGCTTTCTAGAATGTTTGCCACAATTAATAGATATGATATCCGCTTTTAGAGGTTGACTATTTTTTTTAGTTGTCCTACATAGTAATGGTTTCATGTCCCATTAGCGAAATATAATCGTTAAATTGCCATATCATAAATAATTTCAATTTTACTTACTGTCTGAATCAGGAGCAGTTATTATGTCTAATATTCGAGAAGAAATGCCTGTATTAGTTCGCCATGAAGGAGATTGGAAAGGAACATATACAATAGTAGATAACGAGGGAAATATTATCGATAAACATAGTTCCCATTTAACTTGTCAATTTCCCGAGAATCGAGAATATCCCTATTTTCAAACTAATCGCTATGAGTGGGCGGATGGCAAAAAAGAAGAACATCAATTTCCGGGAATATATCGGGATAAAAAGATTTGGATTGATACAGAAAGATTAGATGCTTATGGTTGGGAAATAGATAATTCAACAATTATTTTGTGGATAACTTATAAAGGAATGGCAGATTTTTATATCTATGAAATGAGTAATATTAGTCCTGATAATAATCATCGCGCTAGAACTTTGCATTGGTTTCAGAACGATATAATTGTCAAAAGAACAATTGTTAAAGAAGAAAGAGTCGGTTGATTAAGGAAGTTAGAAGTCAGAAGTTAGAAGTTGTTTTTGTAACGGGGATTTTATCCCTTTGACACTTTACTATTCCCTATTCCCTATTCCCTATTCAAGTAGCGCCATAACTAAAATGACTAATCTATATGAAACAGATTTTGTTCAATGGACAGAAGAACAAGCAAAAGCTCTGAATGAACATAATGAAAAAGCACTTGATTGGGAGAATTTCAAGGAGGAGATAGACAACTTGGGAAAAGAGCAAATTAATGTAGTTCATAGCTTTTTAAAGCAAATTATAATCCATAAGTTAAAGCTAGACTACACTAACGAAGTCCGATCGCTATGTCAAAAATATATGATATTAGTTTACCTGATATTTGTCCTTATACTTTTGAAGATTTGATGAAAAGGTTGCCATAAAATTGATTATATATAGAATCCTGTTATATAGTATATGTTCATAATTCTATCTACACTTTCTACTCCCCATCTCCCCATCCCCCCATCTCCCTATCCCCCCAACTATATAACAAGTATTCAACCGGATCTTATATTAATCCATATTTAGCCAATCCTGAAAGACACCTTGGTAATTTGGATGTTCTTCTGCTAGGAGTTTGTTTTTCAACTCAGAGATCCGGTATCTAGCTGCAGTGCAATAAATGTCCGCTAGATCTTGAGGATTAGGTTGAAGTGTTGCTTCAAGTGATGCTGCCTTAGACAGGACAAGAGATATTGTCATTAATTCACTTACCATCTGTGTTGTGAGGATCATCATCTCTTCTTTTGGATATAAATATCTCGGATTAGGATATTTTTTGACCAAATTTTGACAAATATTTGCCAAGGAAACATTTTCTTCAACCAGAAAATGCCAATGTCTTTGATTTCGAGTTGATAAATTGTCAAGAATGGTGTCTTGCCCCTCACTTACTGGATTGACATTCAAATCATTATTCTTTTTGTAAAAAATCGGAAAAATAATCATTTGTGCAAATAAACAATCTAACAAAAAATCAGCTCCACACTGAGTCCGCAAAGCTCTTGCGTCTCTCAAACAACACTCAAGAGGAACTGCTGAAACTCCACGCGCTTTTTTACTTTGAGCTGTCTCATATCCTTCTGTTGCCATCACAGACATGGTTCGATCCAGAATCCGCCAACAGGTATTGGCACATATATTTCTGGCAACAACTTGCTCTAATTTAGGTTCCAAATCATTGCGTCGATCCTCTATTAAAACTGACCATTCGGCAACACTTTCCATGGCAAAGACTTCTGCTAACGACAATGCAACTATATTTTGGAGTGCCTCATATTTCTCTAGAGGTAAGTCAATGCTCGAACGTCTCTTGAGATAATCACGCATCCATTTAGTACAAAGCTCACCAATAGCTACACTGGGAGCAACTTGCATATATATACGCCCTAACATTAGAGCTAGGTGACTAGAGAGTATTAAACCTTCCAATGGCGGTTCAAGTAATACTTGCTCTTTGGGCACGCGAACATTATTAAATTGAATTTCTACAGAGGGAAATCCTTTTAAACCCATGAACTCGTGTTCTGATGTCACTTCAAAACCTGATGATGAGGTTTCGACAAAAAACAGACGAGTAATTTCTCGATCTTGTTCGTAAACCCTTGCAGAAACAACAAGAACATCAGCTATTGACGCATTAGAAATATACACTTTCTTTCCGTTGAGTAGATATGCTGTACCATCTTCAGTCAGAGTCGCTGTTGTGAAACGTTTGGGATGGGATGCCCCTTCTGCTTCAGCATCGGCATTACCGGAAATAGATCTCTTCCTAGTGTGTTTGAGTACAAAATTACGAAGATATCCCTTAGGGATATATTTAAGATAACCCCCAATACCAATTGAGGTTTGAACTGCCATAGCGAGTGCAACTGTAGTTGAGTATTCTGCTGCTTTTTTAATCAGACGGAAAGTATTGAAGTTAGATAATCCGAGTCCATTATAATCGACTGGATCTCTGAGGTTCATAAACCCTTGAGCGCGGAGTTCGTCGAATAAACCATCGGGCAGACTTTGAGTTGTATCTATTTGAGTGCGATCAACTTTATCTTTGAGTAAAGCTTCGAGTTTAGCGGTGATTTCGCTGCCAATAATTTCATCATCTTTTTCTTGCTCTGGGAAAGGGAAAACCAAGTCTCCTCGTACTGTACCGGCTAACAAGTTTCCTAAAAAACTTGTTTTATCAGATGATTTTAATAAAAAATCCGCCATTGATTTCATCAAATTTCTCCTTTCTAAAATTTCCGAATGTGGAAGTAAATGTGCAGATTTGCTAGCGAGCGCCAACAATGGTTAATTTCCAAACAAGAAACCGGGTTGATTGCACTGATGATTCAAATCACGAATTTGCATCTGTCAACCCGGTTTCTGGGTATCGGTATAGTAGGTTGGGTTTTGCTATCGCTCTACCCAACAAACAAACTCATATAAAATCCGGTTATACAGTAATCGCAAAATTACTTCCTCAACTTACAATGTTAAGCATGAATACGAATTGAAAAATTTATGCTATTGAAATCCTTTCTTACTCCTAACTCCTAACTCCTAACTCCTACCTCCTGACTCCTGACTCCTCAGTAATACTATAACTAATTACCCGGATTCTATATCAGAGAACATCAACAAGACTTACGCACGCAAACAAGAAACTTTGATATTAGACATCTGGTAAAAATCAAAAAAATCAATTCTTATCCAGAAATTATCAACTACTTCTGCCTGTTCCCTGTTCCCTGTTTCCTGTTCCCTCTTTATAATAGAATATCAACAGGACTTACGCACGCAAACAAGAAACTTTGATATTAGACATCTGGTAAAAATCAAAAATATAGCGCTACGCGAAGCGTGAATAGGGAATAGCGGTGCGACCCCGCGTCGCCGTTTCGCTTTCGCTGCGCGACATGAAACGCGACATGAAAAGCGGAGATCCTCTGCAAGAGGCAAGGCGCAAGCGGTCAGACCCCGCGCCGCCGACAGCTCGCTTGCGGAATGCTGACCAAGAGAGGGAACGCGCACTCCTGTGAGGGAATGGTAGAGTTTCAAAGGGTTTTCCTAGGTCATGCTCCGCAAACAGGATTTATAAATGTCCTAACCTTAATGCGTAATGCTATAAAATCAATTCTTATCCAGAAATTATCAATTACTTCCGCCTGTTCCCAGTTAAGTGTTCCCTGTTCCCTCTTTTCTGGAGAGGTATATTATTCATTTACTCTATTTCAGTCGGTGGTATTTCTGTATTATTTCTTTTCCTCAATTTACGATGCAAAGTTTTGACTCCTGATAATAATAACCCAATCACTATAAATACTACGACAGCAGCTAATACTGGTACAGAAATCGCTAACATTGACAAGACTGTGGAACTAAGTAGCTCCATTGTCGAAACTCCAGGATTTGCCAACCCTCCTGTGAGAGTTGTGGAAGCTAACCTAGTAACGTCTGTTAAACCTTGCACTGTTCCGGCAGCACCCCCACCGACAATAACTGCAATTGTCCACTGTAGCATTGGACTCATGTCGCTAACAAATGAACCTGTAATTATGGTACCTGCGATGACTGCTGTTGGTGTGGCAATAATATCTAGTAATTCATCTACCCAAGGAATATAATAAGCAGCAACTTCTAAGAATGCACCTACTCCAAAAGCGACTGTTGCTTCTGGGGTGCCCATCCAGGCAAAATCATTAGACAGTTGTAAATGTCCTGATTGTGCTGCAATGCTCATCACCAGTGGGGGTACAAATATCCGAAACCCACAAGCTGCGCTTAATCCCACACCTAGACAAATACCTAATAGAGTTTCCATATTTTTCTCCTAGTTTCTCCTCATAAAAACTGTTAATTTTTTTGTCAAAATCTATCAGTTTGCTGATGATTATTTAAGAATTATTAATTACTTCAATTCTTGGTTTGCTAATTACAGATGTATGAATATATATGATCAAAATTAGCAAATTAGATTTGGCTATTAATTTTTCAGACTATTTATTAACTATAGCGTTTCTCAAGTTACTGAGGTATGGCAGTCGAAGCAAAGATTAGGACATTTCTAAATCCTGTTTGCTCCGCATGACCTAGGAAAACCCTTTGACAGTTTACTATTCCCTCACAGGAGTGCGCGTTCCCTCTCTTGGTCAGCATTCCCTTGCGCCTATCGGCGGCGCGGGGTCGCACCGCTTGCGCCTATCGGCGGCGCGGGGTCTGACCGCTTGCGCCTTGCCTCTTGCAGAGGAGCTTTGCTAACGGCGACGCGGGGTCGCACCGCTATTCCCCATTCCCTATTCACGCTTCGCCTAGCGCTATACAGTTGTTTTTCTAATTTTCTATTCCCTGTTTCTGTGATTACTACTCCCTATATCCCTAAAAATTAGGAATGAGGGTATCTCCAATATAAATAATTATCCTCAATCTTTCCTTGAAGCATCAGTCAAAATGACAAATATTTGACATTGTACTTTAAATATGGTAAGCGTATATAATATTTAATTAGTCACCTGTAAAGATCATAATCTCAAGATTTTAATGGTAATTCTTGACATAATATGATAAATGTGGTATGTATAAAATACATATTAATAAAGCTCTTTGATGGTAGCGATCGCTAAAATTTGCCAAGCGCGATCGTTACTAATCTCAGCTACGGATAAAGCTTTGCTTGCTTGAGTTAAAGCTTTGAGTTACCAGGTGAAAGACAGGTATTCGTGGAAGCGAAATGGAGTTCTATCGTGCTAATGGTACCCAGAACGATCGCTCTCAAAACCCATATAATTATTCAGGAAACACAAAAAAAATGTTCTTCATAAATTTACCAATCTTGAAAAAAAAGAGAAAAAATAATGCAATGAATTACAATATATGAGGAGCAAAAATATTAACAGGACTTACGCAGACCCAACCAAGAAACCAGGTTTATTGCCCTAATTATTGTTGTTTAAACCACGAAATTTAGTTGATAAAACCGGTTTCTGCGTAAGTTATGATTTAAGATAAATTAATTGTGGAGATAGATGATAATGATAGGGCATTCATTAGAACTAGAGGATCTAAGAAAAATTAGTAGCCCGAAAAAAATAGTAGCTTTGTTTGAAAAACTTGGCTACAATTTTCAACTGGAAAATTTAGATATAGAACAACTAGAACTACCCAGTTATTGGAGTGAAACTATCTATGATGCTTACAAAATTCATAACGATGAAGAAGATGATTTAGAAGTATTTCTTTTGGAATTAGGACTAGAAGCATTGAAAACGAATCCTAAACTTCAAGAAAAAATAATAACTATTTATCAAATTCTATCTAAAAGCAAAAAAAAAAATTACTCATTTGTACGAAAAACTATAATCAGTTAGTAATAGTTGCTCCTCAGAATAGAGAATATACAAATTTAAAAATTAAATGGTGGTTAATTGACTGTAAAAATCCTAGTTATTATGATACTTATTGGCTAGAAAATGTAGCTATAAATAATAGGGAATCTACACAACTATTGACAAATAAATATAATACTGAAAGTAGCTACGATCCAGATCGAGAACCGCCAACTGTAACATTTACTCAAGACTCAATTCAACTTCATCACAAGCAAATTAATAACGTTCCCCGTTTACGTGCTGAGGAAGAAATTCATTTAGCGCATCAAATTGATGAATTATTAGCTTTAGAGCAAATTTATGAAAAATTAGAGCAAAATCTCAAGCGATCGCCCAATGAAACCGAATGGGCAACAGCAGTAAAAATAAGTAAATCGGAACTGCGCGCTCGCCTAGAAAAAGGTAGACTAGCTCAAAATAAAATGGTGAGAGCTAACCTGCGACTGGTGACATCAATTGCCAAACGATATCAAAACCGTGGGTTAGACTTCCAAGACTTAATTCAAGAGGGAAGTATAGGATTAATTCGTGCCACAGAAAAATTTGATCGTACAAAAGGTTATAAATTTTCTACTTATGGTATTTGGTGGATTCGACAAGCTATTACCAGAGCTATTTGTGACTATTCTCGGACGATCCGGTTGCCAGTTTATCTCTATGAAACTGTTTCTCAAATTAAGAAAATAGTTAAGCAAATGTCAATGGAATCTTCTCCGCTAAGTACAGAAGAAGTTGCTACACGCATGGAGATGACAACTGAGAAATTGCGATTTATTGTAGAATGCGCTCAAGAAACTTTATCTTTAGATCATCCTATCGGTAAAGGAGAAAATATCATCGATCAAGAAGCGATCGAATTCGATGGCAAAACACCAACAAAATATGTCTTTGAAAATTGCCTGCAAGAAGATTTAGAGACTGTTCTGAAAACTTTAACTGAACGTGAAAGAAATGTGTTGCAGATGCGATTTGGTTTAGATGATGGTCAAGAAAAGACCCTCAAAGAAATTGGTAATACGTTTAATTTAACGCGGGAAAGAATTAGGCAAATAGAAGCTAAAGCATTGAAAAAGTTGGAAGATCCAAAGCGTAACCATATTCTCAGAGAATATATTCGTTAGAAAATGATGTGGTGTCGGCGCAGACAGCAACAACCACATCATCATTATTTTTGCTGAGGATAGTTGGTTTTAGTATCAGTTTGAGATTGTTTTATAGTATCCTGTTTAGTTTTGGTAGATGGTTCCATTAAACCAGAAGTCTGCCACAGAAAACTGACAATCATTATCTTAGTTAATGCTTCCAACTGCTCTAATTTTTCCTTATTCATTGGTTGATTTATATAATTAGCTTGCATGATTTTTTCTCCGATATTTTATAGACTATTAATAAACCTTTCAACAGATATATTTCTAAATCCGGTCAGGGTAATTACTTAATTTAATCAAGTAGTCTCATTAAGAGATAATACCAAGGCCGTTAACGAAGTCAGAAATTAGAAGTTAGAAGTTATATAGAATCCGGTTATATAATATATGTTTATAACTCTATAATTACTTTAATCTTCCCACCCGGACCACCCGGACCACCCGGACCACACTTCCCACACTTCCCACCCCCAACTATATAATAAGTATTCAACCGGATTTGATATTAGAAGTTGACCCACCCCTAACCCAACCCACCCCCAAGCAGGAGGAAAAGTAGGAGATTAGAGCAACGCTCCAAAAACGTTTCGCCAATCAAGGCGGGGTTGCGCGACCCAATCCTGTTTGATCAATGTTTGTTACCAATAGTAGAAGCAAGGAAAAAGGAAGATTGACCAAAGCAAACTTGGCGCAACTGATTAACTATTCTAGTTTTGCTTCAGCATAAATTGGATAAATTCCGTATGAAAATTAAGTTTACTATTTTTATTTTTCGGTATTTTTGCCGAAATAGCTGTGATTTATAGTCAGGATAAAATGTGATTTATACAAAAAATTATATGTGATTTAAAACATGATATATAGCAATTCCCACAGTTTGGTTTACACGGGAATATACCAGCGGAGATGATATGATATATAATCCCGATAATTACTATACCCAAATCCGCAGGGACTGGAACTCGTAGAAGGAAGCAATATTAGGGGTTTTGCGAGATTGCTCCCTATCGTGCGTGGCTGTAGACGACTTTTCAACCGGATTATATAATGAGATAAAATCATTACTAAAAAATCAAATAAATGTCAATATAAAGTAATACAATAATTAAGTAGGCACTCTTACTTAGTAGGTAAATCGTGAAAATATTCATCTACCATACCCCAGAAGAAACCCCCACGGAAAATATGCCAGACTGCGCGATCGCCGTTGATGTTCTCAGAGCAACAACAACAATGGCCACAGCTATCCATGCAGGTGCAGAAGCAGTACAAGTATTTAGTGATGTTCAAGAATTAATGGCAGTTAGCGAAAAATGGCCTGCTGAGAAACGCATTCGTGTCGGGGAACGAGGTGGTAAAAAAGTGGAGGGTTGTGACGAAGGCAACTCACCGTTAAATTTCAGATCGGAAGCAGTCAAAGGCAAACGCTTATTTATGACTACTACTAATGGCACCCGTTGTCTGAAACGTATTCAAAATGCAAAAATTGTTCTAACTGCCGCTCTTGTTAACCGTCGCTCGGTAGTTGAATTTCTCAAGGAAAATCAACCCGAAATAATTTGGATCTTAGGTTCTGGATGGGAAGGTAGTTATTCCCTAGAAGATACAGTTTGTGCAGGGGCGATCGCTCATAGTCTACTTACAGAAACTAATTCTGTCTTAGATGAAACTATAGGTAATGATGAAGTTTTCGGAGCTATGTCTCTCTATCTTCAGTGGCAGGAAAAATTGTATGAACTAATGAACCATGCTAGTCATGGTAAACGCCTCCAACGCCTAGAATGTTATGAAGACCTCAAATATTGTTCTCAAACTGACATCTTAGATGTTTTGCCTATGCAGAAAGAACCAGGAGTATTATCTTGATCGTGAGTAGAGGAGTAGGGGAGTAGGGGAGTGGGGGAGTAGGGGAGTGGGGGTATTGGATAATATAGAAGTATTTTTCAATCTTTTTTTGTATTGCCCTGCTCCCACATCAGATTCCACTGCTTCATAAAACTGATACAAAGCGTCACGTAGCGTGACAAATTGATGTTTACTTCCTGCTTCTACTGAGGCCGTCGGCGGTTACTCATCCACAGGCATTGACGGTTAAGCCAACCGCATATCTTAAGTCTATACTTATATTTAACTCTTTCTCAATAGACATTATTATTCATTTGCTTCTCCAACTCCTCAAAAATCAACATCCTGGGCGTTGATACCAGATAGATATAAACAATCAGAAAAACAGGAAATCAATTATCGAACTCAACTTATCAATTCTTTCTCCTTACTCCCTAATCTCTACTCCCTCTTTTCTAGAGATACATTTAGGCTTCTATAAGATAGATATTGCTCAAGTCCAACTTAACAAACAAAAACTTTGTCGATTCGTTCTTCGGCATGAGAAGCGGAACGCGGAAAGGAGTTCTATCGCGTTCCGATCCGGACATGATATAGCTTATTGACCAAAAAATCTGGTCTCAAATTAGTCAGAACTTACGCAAAATATCAAACCACACACCATATGTAGGGGCGAATGGCATTCGCCCTTACTAGATATAGTGTTTATGCGTAAGTCCTGTTAGTATTTCAAGCAAATAGCTCTCAGCAAAATATACTGATAACTGATAACTGATATACTAAGCTTCCTTCTCAATGTAGATGAACAATAAACCCATACCTACAAGTGGCATTAACAAACCAACTACAGGAACTAAAATCACAGGTAAGTAAGATGCTGCATAAGAACCAATCATTTCAAATTCTCCTTAAATTAAATAATTTAAAAGTAGGCGATCGCTTAATTTAACCAAAAAAGTTTGACTAAAAAATAAGCTCTCAAGCTTTCTCTTAGATAGAGATGGATCTGTTACCTAACCAGATCCAATCTACCCTCGATAAAATATTCGATTCAGTATTTCAAGTCAATAGTTCTTAGCCAGATATACTGTCAACTGATAACTAATAACTGATAACTGATATGAGGTATTTAGTTATTGACATACTCCCGACGCTCCCCTCCCCCCTTCCAAAGGGGGGTTAGGGGGGATGGAAAAATAGGGATTCTTCAGTCAAGGAGGTCCTGACCGCAGTTTTAACAGAAGTGATGTCCTCCTCCTGTGTTAAAAAAAACCTCAGAAAATTGAGGTGACAAGCCCAAGATTTTCTATTAGGAAGAAAGCTACAATAGCACCACCCATTGCACCGATTAAGAAACCACCAGTGAATTGACTCCAACCTTCAGAAGTCTTCAATGGATCTGTACCTTCAGAACTTTCTCCTTGGAAGGAAACTATGCCATAAGCAGATAGACAAATGCTGGCAATTAAAATTAGAGCGATCGTAGAAATTAGTGCACCTAAATTAGCAACTGCTGAATCCCGTAATGGACCGAGCTTAGTCCAAGGACCAACGATAAAATAACCGTGGGCCATACCGACTTCTAGACCTCTTAGAATTGGAGATAGACCTTGACGGTAGATAGGCAAATTAGCGATAAATGTTCTGGTCAAATCAGAATCACTAATTGGGGTGGACAAATGACCTACGAAAGGATCTCCTTTATAAGGTTGAACGAATCCTGAATCTGTTGCTTCTGACATACTTAATTCTTTCCTCTGGATAGGAGTTGAAAATCTTTAGAAGATATTAAGGTCATATTTTAGGTGCTAAGTGCATTTTAATTTCAAAATAAGTCTTCAACTTTAGAAAAGTTAATCTAATCTGGGCTTCTCCTTGTCCTTAGTATTGGACATCTCCAGAAAAGAGGGAACGAGGTGTGGGAGGTGTGGGAAGTGTGGGAAGTGTGGGAGGTGTGGGAAGTGTGGGAAGTGTGGGAAGTGTGGGAAGTGTGGGAGGTGTGGGAAGTGTGGGAAGTGTGGGAAGTGTGGGAAGTGTGGCGAGGTCCCGAAGGGTCGCAAGACGATCTCTCCGCCCGTGATCGTCGACATCGCGCGCGCCGCGGTCTTCACGAAG
>NZ_JAAHHT010000059.1:7188-44063 GCF_010672085.1 Okeania sp. SIO3I5 | reverse complement strand
TAGCTCTATATTTTCCACGAAAAAATCTCACCGCGCCAGACACTAGAACATTTTTATTAAACAGATTAGGCAGTCGGCAGTCGGCAAAAATGGAAAATTTATTAGCTCTAATTCTCCACGAAAAAATTGAACCGCCCCAGAAACTAGAACATTTTTATTACAGGGAGTCGGGTGTCGGGAGTCGGCAAAAATGGAAAATTTATTAGCTCTATATTTTCCACGAAAAAATATTGAGCAAATATTAGTTTATCTAGTTCGTCTATCCCTAAAGAAAATTGTGGCTGAAGTTAGCGATGTACTGGAGTTAATATCAGAGGCTCTTCTAAGGAATTTTGAAAAATTGCTCTTCGTTGAATGAGATTTTGTTTGAGTTCTTCAGTCATTCCTGGGCTATTGCTACTGAATTTTGTATTTGTTACTTCACTATCTTTTAATTCGGCTCCACTGAGGTTGGCTCCAATAAGGTTAGCTTCTTTGAGGTTGGCTTTATTTAAGATAAAAATTTATGCTCAGTCTCAATTAAGGTAGCCTCTTTTGTTTAGCTTTTGTAACAGCTTTTTCAGCAATATTGAGGAGCCATCTAACGGTGATGATATAACTAATACAAAGGACTATGACAATATAGCGTTTTTCTGGAATAAGGTCAGTTACACTGAGGATGATTCCAATGAAGATTGCTTCTATAGAGATCGCTCCACTGAGTTTTAATCTCTTCTCACCCTGATGAGTGTTAATATTCTGAATTAGATGAGTGTTAATATTCTGAATTAATAGTTCTTTTTCATCAACTCCAGTAACCGCAGCTTTAAGTTTTGCCACATCAGTATCAGAAATATCCCCAGTAATTGTAAATGCTAATTTTTCTTTCTCAGGCTCTATAAACTCAACACTTTCTATCGGTACATCAAATATTTCTGTTAATTCTCCAGAGTTAAATAATTCTTCAATTCTTTTCAAACCTTCGGGAGAACCTTTTAAGACAAACTTTAAGCTTCCTTTATCAATATCAACAATCGTTAATTCCACATCATCAGCAATTTTTTGTAGATGTTTTTCAATCGCTTTTAATTTGCGCTTGTCTATAGTCTTTTTGAGACTGCCAGTAATAATAAATTCTATATCTATCTCTTCTTTGGGATTCCCTATTTTTTTAGATACACCTGCTGTAGAATCATCTTTATCAACTTTAATCGTTACATTATTTATTATATTTTTCTCACCCTGAATAATTTGATTATTCTTTTCCTTATCAATAATTCTATTATTATATTGTTGAGACTTTGCCTGACCATTATCTTCAATAACATTTGTCTGCATACTAACAGGTGCATTAAAATCATTATTATCTATTTCAGATGTAGACTTGTTAGTTGACATAAAATTTTTTTCTCTCCATTCATAACTCATAAGTAAGTCGATTATTTATCTTCAGTAAAGCACCTTCCGAGAATTTGCCAATATTTAGTGATAGAAATTAACCGTAAATAACCGTGATATTTTCTTTAAGCTTAGGTTGGGTTGAGGAACCCGAAACCCAACAAAAATAATAGCAATGTGAAAAAAGAATGTTACGAATAATCAGGGCGAGCAAAAGAATTTATAGGAGATTTCCTTTTGACTAATAAGATAGGTTATGAACTAAGAAATTGCATCGAAGCTATTCATTCTTATTCCTAACTCCTAAAAAATCCCCTAGCTATTTGTAGCAAACATTTATCAAATTGGTATAAGACATATATTGGGTTTCACTTCCTTCTACCCAACCTACATTTTAAGGTGTGTCACGCCACTACAAAAGTAACGCAAGTGCGGCAGGTATTAATTGCTTAACACCCTCAGTAACTGCTGTTTCACCCGCTTTAGTTCCTAAATATTTCCCCAGATTTTTCAAGCTTTCTTTAAATGAAGGATTTTCTTGAGCTTTCTTAGCAATTTCTTCTGCTGTTTTTTGTTTAGCTTCTTCAGGAGAATAAGTTTGAGAAAGTTGATCTAACAATTTCTGAATTTCTGCTGCTGCCTCTGGTAGAGATTTTTTATCTTCAGAAGTATTGTTGTATTGATATGTTTTCATTTTACTGTTTTCTCTACTTGTATTGGTTTGAATACTTACATCGCCGTAGAAATTACCTCCATGTATTTCTGATTTAGATTCGTTTTTAGATTCCTCGTTATTCATATTATTAATTTAGATAGATTGATTGGATTTACTATTACTTTAACAAATTTATAGTTCAGTTTGTAGTGGATTGTTTCACCTAAAATAGTGCATTAGCTTTTCTCGTAATCACCCCATCCCCCCATCCCCTAATATAAACATTTGTATCTAGAAAAATTCTTCTCATCCATAGCGCTCCTGAAAAAGTTCTTGCTTGACTTCACGAATCAGCTCTAAAATTTGTTCTTGAGTTTCAATACCAGCTTCTTTAAAACTAGCTTGCATTTTCTTACCGAAAAATTTTGGTTTAAAGCCTCCCCTTGGATAGGGGATAATAAATAAAAATTTTCCTTTTAGTCAATCCTCTTCTTTTCAAGGAGAGGTAATTATTAATTATTCATTATTCATTATTAATTGTTGAAGAGCTTCTTCTAACTCAATTGATTCATTTTCATCAGAAACAATAATCACAACTTCAACCTCCTTATCAATTGTCAAATCTTGATGAGGTTGAGCGAGAATTAATTGACCATTTTTGACTTTAGCTTTAGTTTGAATAAACTCCATATTTAATTTCTGAGCAGTTCTTATATGATACTAAATTTATATTATCATTGTAAATCATAATTCTCAAGATTAAACAAATAAATACCAGGAGTCATCCCGTCAAAAATATCAGAGTAATTTTGATAAATTTCAGCCAATATATCAGTAGTAAATATTTCCTCAAAATAATTAGCTAGTGACTTATAAAAAGGATTACATTCCCATACTTGTTTGATAGTATTTTTAGCGATCGCTACTCTAATTAATTGATAATTAAAAATCTCCCTGATTTTCTCCTGCTAAAGTCAAAACCTGCCCATAAAGCCTTACCGAAAAATTTTGGTTTAAAGCCTCCCCTTGGATAGGGGATAATAAATAAAAATTTTCATAATTAGTCAATCCTCTTCTTTGAAAGGAGAGGTAATTATTCATTATTCATTATTAATTATTCATTATTAATTATTGAAATATCCCTCTTTAGCTTTTTGTAAAGCCTTTTCTCTAATCTCACTTGAGAGCTGAATATTTTCCAAACTTTCATCAGAAATTGTTAAAGCCATGCTCAAATTATCCTCATTCTACAGTTGAATTTTTTCTTTAAATTACACACCATTTTACAATAAAAACCCATTAATACCATATCTAATATGAATGTCTATTCGCCCCTATAAAATGTTAATTAATTGTCGATGTCATTAACATTAATTATTCCTTGCTTCGGCAGAATTCGTTCTCTAAGTAAATCATAATTCTCAATATTAAACAAATAAATACCAGGAGTCATCCGGTCAAAAATATCAGAGTATTTTTGATAAATTTCACCCAATATATCAGTAGTAAATATTTCCTCAAAATAACTAGCTAGTAACTTAGAAAAAGGATTACATTCCCATACTTGTTTGATAGTATTTTTAGCGATCGCTCCACCAAAAAAATTTTCAAATGACTGCTGTGGCAGCTTAACATTATTCTGACAAACCCATCCCGTGCAAGTAAATAAATGATTACTAACCTTACTTTCTACAGATACCCTATGTTGCTGACCTTTTTCATCCTGACACTTTTGTAAGTATTCAGCTATTTCATTTTTAGTAGCAGGTAATTGAGCATGAAAATACAAATTTGGCAGTTTTTTTTGATTCCAATCTAATAACGATCTAGTAGGAGCAATTACTTGTAGATGTTGCTGGAAAATATTATTTAATTCAACTGTTGCCAGGTCTAAATTATTCATCTTTCTCTTCAACTTCTAATGTTATTTTGCAATTATACCTACCATAAAATAATTAGCAAAATTGTAGGGTGTGTTAGACGGCTTAAATTCAGATTATGAAGGGGATTTAGCAATCCGTCCTAACGCACCATTTTAGATGTATAAATCTACTACTACTTCTTGATTTCTGGCTGAGAGCTATACTAAAAAAAAATATTCATAACATATGTTTCAAAAAGATAATTCACGTTTGCTATTTACACAATCTTGAAGGTATAAATTAATTAATTGTTGATAAGAAATACCTTTCTATTTTGCCTTTTTCTCAAAATATTCTATTACTTCAATCCCTAAAGATCAATTTACTTGTTGCTTGAGTTTTTTAGCATAAGGATTAGGACGACTTTTCATCTTAGTTAGGTCATATTCTGGTTTCATAGTTTTATCCTCCATACATTTTACTTTTCTTTTTAGTTGCTTTGCGGGCAGAAATAATTCTGATTACAGATTCTTCTTCTCGATAACAATGAACTATCAATAATATTCGCATTTTTGAGCTTATACCAAGCAATAAAAATCTATCCTCTAAATCAGAGTATTGTTCATCCCAAAATTGAATAGCATTATCATCATAAAATACTGATTCTGCCTCTTCAAATGAAACACCATGCTTTTTTTGATTAATCAGATTCTTTTCTCGATCCCACTCAATATGTAATACTTTCACACTATTAAAAAATTTTTCAAAATTATAGAAAATCATTTCATAATAATTTGTGAAAAAAACTGTAGGGGTTTGACCTCCAAACTAAAGTTAAAACTAGATTTTGAAACTAAACCCCTACAATAAAATATTACCAAAACTAGGATGAAAAAAATATTCAACTCAGTATTTCAAGCCTCCGACTTTAGTCATAGATGCTGATAACTGATAACTGATAACTGATAACTGAAATGACTTACTCCCCAAAATAATTAGGCGTAAAACTCCCATGCAAACCATAAGGAATGTGATGTTTTAAATGCAATCTTGCCACAGGTTTTTTATTCAAATTTCGAGCATCCAAAATCACAACATCCGATCGATGTTCCGCCGCATCATACATCAACATCAATAACCAACCATCATCCTCATTCTCCCCATTCGGAAAAGGAACAAATAAAGGTTCCCCCGCAAAACCTCGCGGTGCAACACTAAAAATTTGACGTTCTCCCGTTTGCCAATCAATCTTTAATATTGCTTGTAAAGGAGCATTTCCACTAGGCTTATCTGCTACTCCAATAAATAAATATCGATAAGCTTCTCCCACATTATTCGGATTTAAAGTCGGAAACTCACAACAACGACTTTCAAGTAATTTATGTTCCACATTTTCCTGTGACAAATTAATCTTAAATCGCCATAACTGACCTTCTGAAATTGCATCAAAATCTACTTCCCGAAAATCATCGCCCAAGTCAACTTGTGAGAAAGATTCATAACAAATAGAATCTATATAAATTTCCCCATTCTGTTCCCAAGCATTAGCATGATGAAATACAAAACAAGGTTTCGTATCCAAAATTTTCATAGCTTTACTACCATCACGAGGAATTAAAATAACCTGTGTTGACTTATTAGGTGAAAATTCCAAACATTGACCGGCACCTCGCAATCCCAATAAAAAAGGAATAGGATTCAAAGTAACAGGATTTTGGAAAAAGATACAGTAATTTGGTGTAATTACCATATCGTGTAAAAAGGCAAAACCAGGAATCGAATTAGAGTAACGTTTGAGTAATTTTCCCTGACTATTAAATTCAAAAATAGTGATGGTACTCGATAAACCAGGTTTCACAGAAAAATTAACTAAAACATCTCCTTTTCCATCCTTTCCTTTCTCAATTCTTGGATGAGCAGAAAAAGCTTGACCTGGTTGTAAAATTCCATCTAAATCTTCAATGCCAATAGTGTCTAAATTTTTTGGATTTAAACGATGAGGTTGGTTTCCTTCCCACAAAGCTAAAAGTTTATCGCCCCAATAAAGAATGCCGGTATTGGCAATATTTTTATTTTTTAAATCGAAAATATTAGCTAACCAACCACCAGGTTTTTGAGTGCCAAAAACACCTCGATAGAGAATTTTTCCCGCTGCTTTTTCTGCCACATAACCTTCCGTTCTAACAAACCTATTTCGGAAGTAGGCACGACCATTTTTAAAACTAATTGCACAAACCATTCCATCCCCATCAAAAGGATGAGCAATAGATTGACCATTAATATCTAATAAACCTGGTCCGTTGCGGAAAAAAGTACCGTTTAAATCTTCTGGTATTTCACCTTCTATATCATCAATCCAATAATCATATTCATTGGGTTGAGATTCATATCCTCGTTGCCAATCTTCACGAGTATAAGATGTAGATTTTTCAATTTGTAAATTTGTCATTATTAAATCCTGATTTAACTATTTAAAGTTTTGCATAAATACCAATATGAGGCTATCAAACTATTCTCATAACTCTATCTAGACCAAAAATCTGAATTCATCAAAAATTGAAAATATAAATTTTATTTCTCTCTATTGCTACATACGCAATAGTAGGCTCAAAGCTTTTGACATACTGACTTTGGAGTCATTGGCAATCGGAATTTTTCCTGGAGCGATCGCTCCGACTATTCTCATAACTCTATCTAGACCAAAAATCTGAATTAATCAAAAATTAAAAATATAAATAAAATTGCTCTCTATTGCTACATACGCAATAGTAGGCTCAAAGCTTTTGACATACTGACTTTGGAGTCATTGGCAATCGGAATTTTTCCTGGAGCGATCGCTCCGACTATTCTCATAACTCTATCTAGACCAAAAATCTGAATTAATCAAAAATTAAAAATATAAATAAAATTTCTCTCTATTGCTACATACGCAATAGTAGACTCAAAGCTTTTAACAGACTGACTTTGGAGTCATTGGCAATCGGAATTTTTCCTGGAGTGATCGCTCCGACTATTCTCATAACTCTATCTAGACACAAAAGCTGAGTTAATTACAAATTGAAAAGATAAATCTTATTTTTCTCTATTGCTACATACGCAATAGTAGGCTCAAACCTTTTGAGAGAGACAATTTTCAGTTTTTGGCAACTTTCAGGAGCGATCGCTTGGAGCTATCTAGACACAAAACCTAAGTTAATCAAAAATTAAAAATATAAATAAAATTTCTCTCTATTGCTTTATACGCAATAGTCGTCTCAAACCTTTTGAGAGAGACAATTTCCAGTCTTTGGTAACTTTCAGGAGCGATCGCCTTGACCTATCTAGACAAAAAAACTAAATTAATCAGAAATTAAAAATATAAATCTTATTTTTCTCTATTGCTATATACGCAACAGTAGTCTCAAACCTTTTGAGAGAGACTATTTCCAGTCTTTCTCTAGTCTGAATTTAGAATAGTAATATCATTAATACTAAGCAAAGTTTTCATTAATTATTGTCAATGACTAAGTTTTTAATTCCTTTTCAAAAAGACGGAAAATGGGGGTATAAAGATAAAGATGGAAATGTAGTGATTACCCCAAAATTAGACGCAGCAAGTGAGTTTTATTTAGGAATCGCACAAATTCAGATTAATAATCAAATTCAATATATTGATTCTTATGGAAAAATTTTAGACATCAATCAACCCCGCCCACTATAAAATTATAATGATGAATTAGTAAGGTTTAAAGAAAATGATAGACATGGTTATAAAAATATAAAAGGAAAAGTGATAATACCACCTATTTATGTAGCAGCTTGGCATTTTTCTGAAGGTCCAGCACTGCTAAAACTAGATGTAAAGTGTGGTTATATAAACTCTAAGGGAAAAATTGTAATAGATTTTATCTATAATTTTGCCGATAGTTTTGAGCGATAAATAGCAAGAGTAATGGTAGAAAAAAAATATGGTTATATCAATTATCAGGGAAAGGAAATTATTCCAATTTGTTATGATTATTTGGGGAGGTTTAATGCAGAAGTAGCATTTTTCAAACGGGGTAACAATAGAGGATATATTAATATAAATGGGAAAGTTGTGGCAGCACCTACTAATCAAAATTTACCAAAAAGAGAAAGAACTATACTTATATCAAAATTTGCTAAAGAAGAGTCTAGAAAAACTACAAAACAACAATTAGAAAATCCCAGCAATTTAAAAGGTAGAAGAAAACGCCAAAGAACTAAGACTCAAATCAATGATAAATACTGAAACTAGAAATAATTTCCTATTAGCACTCGACTTTTAAATTGGAACTTCCGTGAAAAGGCAGTACCTACTAATCAAGATTTACCAAAAAAAGAAAGAAGTATACTTAAATCAAAATTTCCTAAAGGAGAGTATTGAAAAACCACAAAACAATAATGAGAAAATCCCAACTATTCAAAAGGTAGAAGAAAACGCCAAAGAACTAAGACTCAAATCAATGATAAATACTGAAACTAGAAATAATTTCCCATTAGCACTCGACTTTATAACTTGGAACTTCCGTGAAAAGGCAGTACCTACTAATCAAGATTTACCAAAAAAAGAAAGAAGTATACTTAAATCAAAATTTCCTAAAGGAGAGTATTGAAAAACCACAAAACAATAATGAGAAAATCCCAACTATTCAAAAGGTAGAAGAAAACGCCAAAGAACTAAGACTCAAATCAATGATAAATACTGAAACTAGAAATAATTCCTGAAATTACTCTAGCTTCAAAATGTTGAGCCGATAAAATCTTACTTTTAACTTTGAACTTCCGTGAAGGCGATCGCTACTGCCCAAGGTATAAATCTAGAATTAAAAATTTCCCTACCCGATCTTATTACAGAAAATTCTACATCCAACCAGAACTCTACATCGAACTATCAACATGACAAAAATCAAGACAACTCTCAAATTATCAAACATCCTATTTCAAGAGAAGATATTACCCTCATCGGAGAATTGAAAGTTGTCTCCAAGCAGGTAGTATGGCCACTGTCATTTGACCTTGACGTCAGAGTTAGGCCAACACCATTTAGATCGAATCCGGTAGCGTTGTTATACCAATTACCATGCATTCATGCTATATTTCAGCTACACTTCAACAATCAAATATTTACCAAGATTGAAAATCTAGGGCATGACAATTTAAGGTGGGTTAGTATATACTTTTCCTACTTTTCCTCTCCCCACCCCTCCCACAGCTCCCACACCTCCCACACTTCCCCACCCAATTTTATGCAGCATTCATGCATGAGAAATGGTATTAGATAAATAGTGTGGGGAGGGGGGAAGTTTGGGGAGTTTGGGAAGTTTGGGAAAGCATCAAAGATTTGGCAATGGCGCTTAGATGGAACATTTTTTTATACCGAACCCGAGGGGATTTGATATTACCTAATAATTAATAATTAATAATTAATAATTAAATACAGCATATTCGAGGTTTATAAAGTACAGTAGCAAAAGTTTTGAAAATAGTGTTTGAAGTGGTTAGTATTTATACGCTTTTTCTTTTGCATGAGTGCCTCTTGCCTCTTGCCTAGTTATAACAATAAATTTTAATGCCAACTTACTTAATTAAGGTTTCAAACCTCTCCTTGTTTTTTTGGTGTTGCTGAATATAACTATGATTTTACAGGAGTCAGGAGTTAGGAGTTAGGAACTAGAATGCTGCTTTTTCTACACCTTAAAGAGGAGAAATAGCTCTGATTTACACTTTAGAAATTTATAAATTTCATAGCTAAAATCAGCAACACCGTTTTTTTTAGAAGAGGTATAACGTTTCTCAGGCTAATGAGGTACACCTATATTTATTTCTATATCTATTCCCTGTTCCCTGTTACCAAATAATTAATAATTAATTATTCAGGTTAAAAGCCTCCCCAATAAAGAGGAAAAGAAGTGCTAGTGCTAGGATATTTCCTGATTTTCAATTCCCTCAAGGTTTTGATCACAGGTAATTATCCATTATCCATTATCCATTAATGAACTGTTCCCTGTTCCCTAAAACAGCTAAAATTCTGCAGTTAGCTCTTGATTCAATATTTGAGGAGATGATGATTCAATTCCTTTCTAAATTTGTTAAAAGAACCTCTATTATTAGTGCCATTAGTAGTAGTTTAATGATAATCACAATTTCCCACGCTGGAGGGCCACCACCTGGTACTCAGCCTCCTACTACTAATCGGCAAGAGGATACTTCTGAGCCATCTGGTAATAGAGGAAAACCAGTGGAGGTGGAACCTGACACCACTGAACCGACTCGCCGTCAGCCTCCACCTAGATTTCCGAGGTCAACCGATCAGATTAGGTCTGTCCAAGGTCTAATTACTCTCAGATTAATTAATCAGACAGGTGCTATAATTGAATATCAGGTAATAGGTGGTCGGCATCTGATTCTGGGAGAAACTTCAGTGGTAGAATTACCTGAACTGCCAATTCCACTAACCTTAACCTACCAACGTCCGGATGGTGGGTTACTTTTGGTAAGTCCTCGGAGGATTTCTTCTAGAGTATTAGAAGTTATATTTCATCCTACAGAAGATTTGGATTTAGATAGTAAGTCACTAAGTATTGGTGGGAAAGGGCGGATATTTTTGAACTAGGTCATTTCAGTTATCAGTTATCAGTTATCAGTTATCAGTTATCAGTACCGACAGCGAAAGGGGCCAGATTAAAATACTGAATTTGATTTTTTGGCGTTGCTCAATCAAGGTATGAAAATAAAAATTGAATAATCTCAAATATTTGTTATTCAATAGTTTAGCAATTACCAAAAAATACAAATCATACCCACACATCAGCAACGCCGATTTTTTTCATCCCCCTACTCCCTAAAAAAGCTGAATGTTAAAAGCTGATAGCTAGTTAATACAGCACAAATCTTAAGTTAAGTTAAGGAGTTGGCAGGTTATAGATAGTGTTTTTCAAGTTACTGAGGTACAGTTGTTTTTCTTCCTTTTCTACTCCCTACTCCCTACTCCCCACTCCCTAAAAAAATAGAATCTTAACTATTCTTATTTTCTGGTTCTTTTGGAACTTTGAGAAACTGATTTATACCCGTACTGACTTGCTCAATATCATCATGGAAATAGATGGCTTTAATATCCTCTGGCAAATTAGTATTTAGATTATGATATCCCTGTTGCAGTAAAGATTTTACTTCCTGATGTGAAATGGTTTCTCCCTCTGCTTGGAGATAAGCTGCTATTCTTGTTTCACTCCAGTGAAAAGTTTGAAACATCAATATAATCAAGCGTAGTAGTGGATCTAATTGGTCTAATACTTGTCTGACATAGCACCAGAAAGGGGGTGGGGCCATTTCTAAAGAATAACGAATTGACTCGACAGGAGGTATTTTTACTTCGTTAATACTAATAGCCGTGACATTGATTAACCAATTCTGAAGAGTAGTATTTCCGGTCTCTGGATCTGCTCCCTCTCGTAAATCTAAGCCACGCAATTCATAAAATATATGTTGCCAGGTTTGGGCAAATAGATAGTCTGCTTGGACGGGCGATCGCACAGAATGTTGGATTAAAGTTTGGACTATCATACCATAGCGACAGAAAATAGTGACAAAGTATTTGCCTTGGTCTGGATAGTTTTGAAATAGGGTCAATAGTTCTTGGTCACTGTGATGGAATAGTGACTTAACTATGGGGTGGTTAGATTCGGGAAATTTGTAAGTAGGTTCTATTTTTAGCATAAGAAAAATTAGATTAAAGAATCATAAATTTAAAAAGCACTATCAATTTTATAGCTAGGGAATAGGGAATAGGGAATAGGGAACAGGGAACAGCAGACTTTTATAGGCTTTCAGGATTTATAAATGTCAAATACCTTAATGCGTAGTGCTATAAAATATAAATTCCTTTAGCCAAATCAGTATATTTCGATCCATAGCTCTTTGTCGGCCTTACTGTTCAAAAATTTTATCATCCTATTTATCAGAAATTTGTAAAACTGCTTTGACAGATGCTTCTAACTCTGGTTTATCACAAGTCGAACCAATTCTTGTCTATTCAAATATAATATTATTATCCTGACATATCCCAATTCAACCAAGGCAGAACCAATAAACAAATTAATACCAGGTAAATTTTGTTTAGCAGAGGATAGTTTATCAAATAATTCTCTATATTTTGCTCTACTATTTTGCTCTAATAGGATAATTGCTCGAACCTTGGAAAAAGAATCCGTCTTCTAGAATCACATTGTTTCCTTAAGTCCAAGTTCATCAAGCTTGAGCCATTCTACCTCCTTGATTCTTATAAAAAAACTCTTGATTCCTCTCCGGAAAAGAGGGAGTAGGGAGTAGGGGGAAATAATTGATGATTTCTGTACGATAATTGATTTGATTTTTGATTATCCGATAGGTCTATTATGTAAATTTGAGATAACATAGAAAATAGGTTGGTTTTTGATCAAAATAATTGAGTATAAAACCCCACCTTGACTAGCAAAATGTTTTTGGAGTGAGGCTTAAATACCCATTACAAAAACAACTTCTAACTTCATTAAAGGTTTTATAACTATGAGTGAAATATTAACACCTAATTTAGTAGCCCAACTTCTTACTGTATTCGGTTCTGTAGGTTTTTTCTTACTAGCAATCCAAGCATTAAGACTATTAAAGCAATAGTAAAAATTATAAATCTATTTTTAATCAAGATCGCTCAATTAACCTACAGTATATGCTCTGGGAAATTGACTGAAAAGCTATTGAAATCCTCATTTAGAAATGGTTTTAGTAAATTTACCCAATGCCCCTATTCTCCCTCCTTGACTTGATTTGATTTTCAACTATTTAGTCTAAACTCCAGGGCAAACCCATCTAAATTCTGGAAGCTTTTACTCTTACAGCGGTTTTCATTTCAGTAGACCACAGTAGAGGCGATTCGCGAATCGCCCCTACAGGGTTTTGGTTGTGACGATGTGGTTCATCAATCTGAAAAGGGCTGTAAGATTTATAGAACTAATCAGTATAAATACTCAAGTACCTGACATCCTTGTCCTGCCAGAACTTCAAAATAAGATGCGTTTGCCCTGTCCTATCTCCCTATCTCCCTACCCGTGAAATTTTAGTCGGACTTTGAAAAAGCCCTGATATTGACCCCTAGCTATGTTTCCTTTTCAGCTCCCTGACTCGATTTAGCTATATATATACCCAACAAAACAACGACAAAAGCCAATATGTTAAAGAGACTTAAATATTCAGAAAAAATTACCCAGGCAAGGGTAGTCGTAATAATCGGCTCCAACAGTAGAAACAAAGAAATAAATCCCGAGGAAAACTGTTTCAAACTATAAGTAAGAATTGCCGAACCGATAACTTGGCACAAAAGAGCTAGGCAAAATACTGGTATCCATCCTTCTAAAGAAGAGGGAAAAATTTGCTCTTCGGTAAATAAAACAACAGGAAATATCAACATTGTCCTGATAAAACATGACCAAAATAGTATGTTAGCAGAGGAAAATTTGTCTCTCAATTTTTCCACCACTATAAAGTTTGCCGCATAAAATACAGCAGAAAATAAAGCCAAAGCATCACCAAAAAGCTGCTCGGTATCAATTTGCAAATCCTGAATACCAATGGTGATCGCTCCCCCTATCGTTAAAAACATACCGATGAGAAATCTTCTATCAAAGTTATGACCCAACAGTAACCATCCTCCGATGGTAGCGAAAATCGGGGTCAAATTATGTAGTAAATTTGCATTAGCAACGCTAGTTTGAGTTAGAGACCAAACCCAGCTAAGATGAGAAATGGAAGTTACAGTTGCTGATAATATTAGCAGTAATATATCCGAAAGGGCATAGGTTTGATTAGGCGCAGGTGAATCTCCAGACAGTCGAGCAGTGATTGTTTGACTTCCCCTCCACACTCCAAAGATGGCAGTGGCTATCCAAAAGCGATTGAAAACTGTCGCATTAGGACCAATATACTGTTCGCTAAATCTGATCAGAATGGCTGCTAAGGACAAAGTAAATACTCCGAGGAGTAACAAGCAAAGCAGGATCAGATTTGAGAGTGAATTTGTTTGTGGCTGTGGTGATTTTAGTATGTTAGTCATATTGTTCATTGCTACCGACTTTCATCCATCCCGACCGCCTCAATTCCTCTGCGACCATAGCAACGCTTGGTCGTAGAGGAATTGAGGTCAGGGTTTTTCAGTTTTTGAGTTGATTTTATCATAGAAAACTTGTGCTAATATCATGTCTCTTTGAATAACCAGAATAAGAAATTTAGAGAGTAGGGGCGAGCAAGCGAATCGCCCCTACAGAAATAGGGAGCGAAAAATATTCTCGCTTGTAGAGAAAAAGATTTTTATTATGGCTAATTAATGAGACTTGATATAACTTAGCTTACTGGTGGCGTGCTGTGGAAGTTACGCCCTGACCTGAAGTAATATCATGTCCGGATAATTAGTGATAAAAAAAACTTGCTCCTCCTTCATATCCCAAAATTTTCTCCTATTCCCTTCTGTCTCCAGTCTCGAGTCTCCTGACTCCTCCCTCGTTGTTTATAACTATTCAACCGGACATGATATTAGAGATTCAACTCCTTGCAAAATCACCATTTGACGAATAAGCTGCTTCCTCTTACAGACCCTGGTGCAGTATTGCGATAAGGTATGCTGTACTCAGGTGGCAGAGGACGACTTTTTGGATGAGAAAGCCAAAGTCGCAGTAAATGTCGTTTGGTTGTGGCTTCATCTGTATACTCCTTTCGACCGTGTAATACAACCAGGTTATTTATAAGGATTAGATCTCCTGGTAACAATCTGAAAGTTAATTTGAATTTGGGATTGTTATAAAGTTCGTCTAGTTGATTAAGTGCTTGCTTCTGTTTCTCGCTCAAACGAGGAGCTTTCGTATAATTCTGAGCATCTTCAATCAGATAACGTGCGTAAGTGCAAACGAAATAGTCCTGATAATTTGCGAATATCGGTAATGGATAATAATCTTCCATCATCCCTTGATGTCTGTCGGGTAGTTTATGATTAAAAGGTTCATATAAAACTTTGAGGAAGTCAGGGTAATACTTAAGCATTTCATTATGAACAGCAACTGAGCTAGCTATCTCTGATTCGCCTCCCCATTTTGCCTCTGCTATGGAGAGCATCATAACCAGATCGCAGTACCCATCACTGTGAAGAGCAGCAGCTCCTCTACTATTGAGATATCGTGACTTAGGATCTCCAATCTTTAAACCTTTATCCTTGAGATCATTCATTAATTCTCGGGCACTACTTTGTCCAATAGCTGTTCCTAAATATAGACTCATACCCCACAATAATTTCTTGATTTCGATTGGCTCATATTTCTCTACAGGTATTCCTCGAAGTACAACTGCCCCGATTCCATTTTCGATAACATCAAGAATATAAGATAGTTTTTTAGACAAATAAGGTAGAGGAAATTGATTCTTAGTTATGTCTTGATATTCGACATTTGAGCCTAAGTGTTCTTGTAGAGCAGTCTCAAGTTCTGCAATCTCCTCTGCTGTTAGCTTTATTATCCAATCAGGATGTTCGAGCAGTTCATTGACTGTCCATGCGGAGGGTAGCTGAAATTCCATTAAATTTGACATGGTATTTTTTCCTAGGATTTTAGATCAAAGCAAGTTTTGCTAGATTTTAACACGGACTAATCTGATGTAATTCAGTGTTGTTGATTACCTTTCTAATCTCTTGATCAGGACTTACGCAAAGAAACCCGGTTTCTACGGTAAATCATTGTTTTTGACAATAAACATCTACGAAAAACCGGGTTTCTGGGTTCGCCTACGTAAGTCCTGTTTATTTAATTGTCAAATAGTCTAGTAGCACTTCCATTCCATGACGGTCAAAAATTTCGATCACCGTATCCGATGGAGAGCAGTATTCTCTAAATCTAAAATGGAGTTTTGATAAATATTGTTCATACATTTGTAAACTTTCTTTGGGTATTTTTGAAAGTAAATCTAATCCTATTTCTCCAAGAGTATTGCCCCTAATTTTTTGCCTTAAACCATTATTTTGTGCAGCCATCGCTGCTGATTTAACATCTTCATAACTCCATGAAAAAGCATATTCAGATATTGATTCTAAATTTTCTAAAATCAGATAATTAAACACCAACCAGCTTAATTCTTCTTCGTTAGTTTGCATAGCGATAGGACGCACTTCTAAAATGATAAATTGTATGAGTTCGAGCAGTTTTTCATCATTGTTTGAATGCACAGCACTCACTAAATCTTCATATTTTATGTCGGGATGAAAATTAAACTTTAACCGAAAATCTGGCCAAGATAGGTATATCGCTAGTTTTAAATCGTCTAACTCAATTTTTTCTTGACATAATTTACCTGATAAACTATAAAAATATGCGCTCTCCTCATTAATAAATTTGTTGGTTGTTAAAGACTGATCTTGAGGATATAGACTGCTACCATCGCGGATTATTTCAAATAGAGAAACATTCCAACTTCTATTGATATAGTCACACAAAGTTAGATAGGGTTTGATGGCTAATCCACACCTACCGTACATTCCTCCACTAGCTATTTTTAAGTAGGCATAAAAACGCTGACTCTTGTAGGGAAGCTTTTTGCTAGCAGTTATAGAGTCGTTTGCACTTGCAGCCCACAAAAATGCTAGTAGCTGTAAAAATGTATTAATAATTTTCAGAGATTTTTCCTTCGGAACTTGAAAGTTAAATTGAACCGAACATATTCCAGGAACATTCTGGAAAATCCATTCTTTGGAGTCTTCTTTAATCAGATTCTTCCAGATGAAGTAATGCCCCTTCTTAGTGATTAAATCCTTGAGTTGAGCCGATATGGGTTGAGTTCCATAACCAAGTACTTTAAGATGATTATTTGTTAGGTTAGGTAAGAACACAGAAGACTTGAAATTCTGCCAATAGTTTATTGCTTCATCAAGGGAATTTACTGGTGCTAATGCAACTTCAAGAGTACAGACTCCAAAGTCAGTACTAACGATTTCAATTCCCTTAGAAGTTTCTCGGTTTACACCTATTAAAGCTTCTGTATTTGGATCAAATTTTTGACTCCACCCCTGTTTTGAAAAATCCTGGAATAGCTTTTCTACATCCTCAAAACCAGCAGCTAAACCATCTTGCTGAACCAAAGGCATTTCTAGCTCAAGGCCAATTTTTGAAATTACTCCGTTCATTTGTAACCTACTTAACTTTCTAATTTTAAAAAGTGTACTCGTCCGGAAGCTTCACCAACAATAATTTGTACTCCATCTGCTGCCACAGCGCAACATTCCAGGGAACTCTCCCCAGTAAAATCAGCAATTACCTGTCGCGTTTCTAAATCCCAAACCTTAAGGGTATTATCATCAGATGCAGAAATTACCAGACTCCCATCTGGTGTAACTGCAATGGAACTTACCCAGTCAGTATGACCACTTAAACTGAATAATTCTCGTTCCGTTTCCAAACACCAAACTTTAATCGTTTTGTCAAAAGAACCTGAAATCAATCGCTTGCCGTCTGGCGTAACTGCTAACGCCTTTACCCACCCAGTATGACCAACTAATGTAGCAACTTCCTCACCAGTTTCTAAAGACCAAACCTTGATCGTTTTGTCAAAAGAACCTGAAATAACTTGCTTGCCATCTGGTGTTACTGTAACTGCACTTACCCAGTCAGTATGACCTCTAATGGTAAAAACTTCCTGTAATGTTTCTAAATTCCAGACTTTGAGACTTTGGTCAGATAAGCAAGCGATCGCTTGTTTCCCATCTGGTGTGACTGCCACAGCAAAAATATTTCTATTATCAGTAACTATCGTCAATAATTCCTCTGCTGTTTCCAGACTCCAAATTTTGAGAGTCCGATCATCTGAAGCTGAAATTATCCGTTGATTTGGTAATGCAGCTATAGAATTCACGCGATCGCTATGACCTTTTAGAGTATATATTGATTTTCTTGTCTTCAAATTCCAAACTTTGATTGTATTATCCCAAGCACCAGAGACTACTTGTTGTTGCTCTGGCAAAACTACTACTGCATTGACTCTATTTGTATGTCCGATCGCGGCAGAAAGTTCTTCGGAGGTATCAAGACTCCAAATTTTGAGAGTAAAATCATCAGAACCAGAGATTAAGCGTCCGTCTGGCAAAACTGCAACTGCATATACTGAATCAGTATGACCTTTGAGGGGAAATAATTCTTCCCCTGTCTCAATATTCCATACTTTGAGAGTATTATCGGAAGCTGCCGTTATCATTCGTTTATTATCTGGAGTTACTGCTACTGCATTTATTGCTTTAGTATGACCTTTGAATGTAAAAATTGCTGTTTTGCTATCAAGATTCCAGATTTTAATTGTCTTGTCAGAAGACCCAGAAATTATTTGTCTTTCAGGAAGTATAGCGATCGTTCTCACACCGTATGTATGACCTGTGAGTGTACATACTTCTGCTGCTGTTTCCAGATTCCAAATTTTGAGAGTATTATCGGATGAAGCTGAAATAATTTCTGTCTCAGACAATACTGAAACTGCATTTACCCAACCTTTATGACCTGTGAGTGTGATTTCTGCTTCTTGTGTTTCCAGGTTCCAGACTTTAATAGTATTGTCTGAGGAACCGGAAATCACTCTGCCATCTGGTAACGGTGCGACTGCTCTTACTGCTCTTGTATGACCTGTGAGGGTTAGATATTCTTCTGTTGTTTCCAGATTCCAGACTTTGATGGTGAAATCATCCGAACCAGAAATTATCCATTTATCATCTAGTAAAGCGATCGCTCTAATTCGCGCTTTATGACCAGTAATGGTACTAATTTCCTTACCTGTTTCAGAATTCCAAACTTTGAGAGTATTGTCCGCAGAACCAGAAATCACCATTCCTCCACGAGTAACAACTACTGCATTCACCCAACCAGTATGACCGATAAAAGTTCGTAATAGTCTACCTCCTGGTGGTGTGAGACTAGGTGCAGTTGGTCTTAACCAGGAGGTAAGTTTCCAGGATTTTGCTTGTTGTAGCATTTTCTGAATTTCTGGTATGTCAAAAGATACCAGTCGCCCCCACAGTTGTCCTGCTAGTTGTGTTTTATCTTCAATTAGGATATGAGATGATAGTTCAATTGCTCCTTGAATTAATTTTAGGGTTTTTAATTTTTCACTTGATATCCAGACATCGGAGTGCATAGCTTCCTCATAATCATTTAGTAGATATTCTACTCCGAATAAATATAGTCTTGATTCGATAAAATCAAAATCTGTGAGTAAGCGATGCAGTTGTTCTGTATCAGATTCACTGACTAGAAAACCAGGTAAAGTTTCTAAAAGATAACGTTGATCTTCTAGAGGTAGTTGAGCTAAATTTTCTCTAAATTCACCCATTTTTATTGACAGAATTAATAGTTATTAAAATTTTACTTTTGAATTTTGAATTTTGAATTTTGAATTTTGACTTTTGAATTCAAAAAATTCACCCATTTTAATTTACCAACTTAATAGTTGTTAAAATCTGACTTTTGAATTTTGACTTTTGAATTCAAAAAATTCACCCATTTTAATTTACCAACTTAATAGTTGTTAAAATCTGACTTTTGAATTTTGACTTTTGAATTCAAAAAATTCACCCATTTTAATTTACTAACTTAATAGTTGTTAAAATCTGACTTTTGAATTTTGACTTTTGAATTCAAAAAATTCACCCATTTTAATTTACTAACTTAATAGTTGTTAAAATCTGACTTTTGACTTTTGAATTCAAAAAATTCACCCATTTTAATTTACTAACTTAATAGTTGTTAAAATCTGACTTTTGAATTTTGAATTTTGACTTTTGAATTCAAAAAATTCACCCATTTTAATTTACTAACTTAATAGTTGTTAAAATCTGACTTTTGAATTTTGACTTTTGACTTTTGAATTCAAAAAATTCACTCATTTTAATTTACCAACTTAATAGTTGTTAAAATCTGACTTTTGAATTTTGACTTTTGACTTTTGAATTCAAAAAATTCACCCATTTTAATTTACAAACTTAATAGTTGTTAAAATCTTACTTTTGAATTTTAACTTTTGAATTTTGAATTCAAAACTTCTTCTTCTCCTTCATGGCGTTCAGCAAATGAACCATCTGGTTCTTTCATAAAGAATGCACAGACAAATGCTATAATCATTGATAAAACTCCGAGAACTTCAAAAAAAATCTTATTGCCAACAGCACCTTCGGGCAACAAACTAAATAAAGTTAGATAAACCACTGCCCCCACGTTACCATAAGCACCAACATTACCAGCAATCTGGCCTGTAACTCGACGCTTCACCAAGGGAACTATGGCAAAAGTAGAACCTTCAGCAGCTTGAACAAAGAAAGAACAAAGCATTGTTAGCAAAACAGCAGCAGGTAAAAACCAACTTCCTGTAATATTACCCATTGTTAGATAACCGATTCCCATCCCTGCTGTCAATACTGTCATTGTTAACTTACGATTACCTAGCTTATCAGAGATTAAACCACCACCGGGACGAGATGCCAAGTTCATAAAAGCATAACTAGCAGCAATCATCCCTGCTTCTGCTTTATCCATAGCAAAAGTATTTTCAAAGAAAGTAGGCAGCATAGAAACTACCGCTAACTCAGAACCAAAATTCACAAAATAAGTTAACTCTAAAATTGCTACCTGGGAGAATTGATAGCGATCGCTTGGGGGATAGCGTTTTTCTCCAGCAACTAACTCTTTATTTGTTGTCCAACAGTTATAAGTTTGGAAAGCATACAAACCTAATAGTATTAGCCAAACAATATAAAGTTGACCTTGGGATAAGAAACCTATTTTACTTAACCGCCAAGCTAACAAACAGAGAACTCCTGTTAAAGGAATATTCATCAAAAGCAGGAAAAGGAAATCTTTTTGGGTGGTAACTTCTAAACCTCTAATAATTTTAGGTTTTTGGTAAACCTTGCCTGGAGGAGTGTCTTGTACATTGAAAAAGTAAAATACACCATAAGCTGCTGCAATAATACCTGTCAGAGCGATCGATAACCGCCAGTTCAACACATTACTAGAACCAAAAGTTAACCAAGCAGCTAGAGTTGGCAGTGTGAAGGCAGCAGCAGCGGAACCAAAGTTACCCCAACCGCCATAAATACCTTCTGCCAAACCTATTTCTTTTGGTGGGAACCATTCAGCTACCATGCGGATACCAATTACGAAACCAGCACCGACAATACTTAATGCTAAACGACTAATCACCAACTGGCTAAAGTTTTGAGCTAGAGCAAACCCGATACAGGGAATAGCTGCATACATTAGCAAGAATGAATAGGTGATTCTTGGTCCGTATTTATCTAGTAACATTCCGATGATAATTCGGGCCGGTACTGTAAGTGCAACGTTACAGATGTCAATAGTTCTAATTTGGGAAGTTTTTAAACCTAAGTCTGCTTGTAATGATGTTGCTAATGGTGCTAGGTTAAACCAAACAACAAAGGAGAGAAAAAAGGCAAACCAGGTTAAATGGAGGATGCGGTAACGACCGCGAAAAGACCAGAGTTCTGTTAACATATTTAGGGTGTGCTGAAAAAGTATGCATGGGTTCGGGTAGGAGACAGGAGACAGGAGACAGGAGACAGGAGAAATGGGTCTGGGAGCGAGGAGGTAGTCGGGAAAATTGTCCCAAGATTGTTCTACTCAACTCTTGACTAAAATCCTAAATTTTTGAACCATTACCACCTAAAACCTCGCACTTTTTGATACTGAAAAAGGCGCTCAACCTTCATATGTCAATGATATGTCAATGCTTTTATATTTATTCAGCAAGCCCTATTTAGTTATCAATTATAGCAGGGAATAGGGAATAGGAAACAGTTAGAAAAGCATTTCCTAGTCTTAGATTCATCATCAGTAATTGTCAAGAGCCAATTCTTTCTTAAAATAAGGAAAATATTTTTGATTTTTCCCTAGTGAAGAACGAGGCTTTAATCCTTAGTTAAACAATTATTGAAACTAATTTAGAACCAAAATTTTTGAACTTTAAATTTTGAATTCAAAAAATGGTCAACTTCTGATTTCGTTAACAGCTAGCCTCTGGATAATTGAGTACCTTGAATCTGAATTAGAAAGTCAAAAAAAATAGTAAAAACTATTTATCAATCCAATATAAAAGTTATTAGGTACAGGTATTAAAAGTGAATATTTAAACGATATTTTTATATCATGTCCGGATAAGAGCGTGATAAAAAAACTTTCTCCTCCTTATAGCTTAAAATTCCCTCCTCTTCCCTCCTGACTCCTGACTCCTGACTCCTCCATTTTTGGACATGATATCACTCCTTAATACTAAGCATTTTTATAAACCATTCCTAACAGATTATTTTTGATTTGTTTCTCCATACTTTCAATTTCAATTAATGATTCTACTTCCTGAACAATATCTTTACGGTATAGAAAATCTTGAAAAGCAGCATGATATATACTATATACTGGTTTACCTTCTGTTTGATAAATTCGCAGAAATTGTGCCCATTCATCCAAGATTTCTTGAACTGTCAAGGATATTTCTCCACTAAATTTAGCTAACATTCCACAGGATACAGGTTTACGAGTTTTTGTTAAGAAATATATAATTTTTAGTTTAGTAACTGGTAAAGGTTTAACATTCATTTTCATTCTATGCCAGTGTTGATCGTAATATTTCTCTAAACCTTGGGGTAAACTTTCTAAACTAATATCTCTATAGTTGCCGTGCTCAATATCATCAAGTACATATTTTAAATACATGAAGTTATTTTCGCTTTTGCTAGCTATAGACTCGACAAACTTTTCTAAAGTTAATCCTCTCTCTTCAATCCATGCTTGAATTGCCGATCGCTTTGTTCTTAGACGAATAAATAATTTAACATCTTCCAAACTTTCATTCGGATAGATCATTAAGTCAAAAGTTTTCTGTGGTGCCGATACTACTAATGGTAGTGGATCGGATCTCTTAGTAAGTAGAAAATAGACTCTATTGGGTAAGTTTGCTGGTAAATATAGGACATTAGCCGCTCCACTTTGACTACTTAAATCCACTTCATCCAAAGCATCTACTGCTATTGTGAGTTTTTCTCCAGGGAGTAATTGGGTACTAATTTCATTCAGTAGTTTTGACAAAAAATTACCATTGCTGGTATTATCTGGATGTAATGGTAGTTCATAAGGCAAATTATAACTTTCAATTAACTGGGTACAGACACTCTTAAGAAAATCTTCAGCTCTAGTTCTACCTTCTGATAATAGATTGAAGTAGGCAATAGAACCTGTGCGACGTACATATTCGGCAATAATTGTACTTTTGCCTACTCCTGGATCTGCTTCGATGATAAAATATCCTTTAGATTGGTGATGGATGAAATCTTCAATAGCGTCAAAGACAAAACCTCGTCCCAGAAACCCTTCTGTTTTATCCGCGATGAGAGCAGCAAAGTCAGCAGGTATCGCTTGACATTGCTTCATCTGTTGAGTTAACAGTAATATTAACTGTTCTAAGTGGGAGTTAGCTCCTTGAATACCTACAATAATTCTGTCAATATCTTGACTGTAGTCTCCCACAAATGTATCTATTCTTTTCTCTATTCTATTGGTGACATCAACCAAACGACTGACATCTTCTCCTGCTGTGGCTAACATATCGTGGATTAAGGCTTGAAATACCGTGCTTTCTGTTCTCAGTTCGTGGCGAAATTGATGCACTGTAATTGATACTAATCTAGTTTCAACTAAATTAGATAATTCTTGAGGAGCGTGTTTGAGCCATTTATCTTGACTTTCCAGTCTAGACATTACTATTTTTGCGATCGCTTGTTCTTCTCCACCTTGAGGTATATGAGTCATTCTGTGCTTCTGTGTCTGCACTAAATCTAAGATCATTAGTGCATCTTTCTCCATTTCTGTTAATCTAGCTTGAATTTCAACTTTCTGTTTTTTCCACTGGGGTAGTTGTTGAGATTCTTTACGAATTACCTGCAAAGCCTTACAATAGGAAGTTACTAATGCTTTCTGTATTACCTGATTCTTTTCATCAGCCTTTTTTGTTGCCCATTTATTTACCGAATGCCATGTGACACTGGTTACTTGTTCTAGTCCTGCACCCGCAAACAGGGTTAATATCTCTATGAGCATAGTTTAGTACCGTTCTTAAAAACCTACGATTATCTATATAATACCCCGCCTTTAAGGGCGGGGTTTAAAATTTAGTTTAGTATCATAACTTAACTTTATTATTTCACAATTTAATCTTTTTAGAAATAGCGATCGCTACAATTGTGGCTTTTTAGTCCAATTTATAGCAGTTTGTAATTTTATTAGCTATACAGTTCTTGGTTATTGGGAGATAAAGGGTAGAGTTAATATACCACATTAATTAACAATATGTTGTAGTCAAACGAACTTGATGCCATTTTAGTTATTAAAAAGTTAGAAGAAAAGAGGTAATAGAGAAGAGGGAGCAGGGATAAGGGAAAAATAATTGATGATTTCTGTACGAGAATTGATTTGTTTTTTTTTGATTATTGGAGAAGTCTATTAGCGTCCTAGTAGCTCGGAACTGCCTCTTTCCTGGAAGGAAGACAGAAGAGAAGGCAGAGGTTTTTTTCAATTGAAACTTAATTCTATACACGCTCCGATGCTACCGGACATGATATCAATTATCAAATACCAAAAATTGTGCTATTTAGAGCTTACTGATGAAGGCTCAAAATATTAAAAAATAAAGGATTTGCAATTTTTGTAGTGAAAAAACTGTAAGCTTTTGAGTCGCTAAAGCTCACGCATACCAACATCCATGAACAGACAATATTCGATCTCCCCACCCTCCCCACACTTCCCACACTTCCCACACTTCCCACACTTCCCACCCTTCCCACCTTTCCCACCCTCCTCACACTATTCCCTAAAATTATCGAATTATAGCACTACGCATTAAGGTTAGGACATTTCTAAATCCTGTTTGCTCCGGATGACCTAGGAAAAGCCTTTAAAAGTCTGCTGTTCCCAGTTATATCATGTCCGGATAATTAGTGATAAAAAAACTTTCTCTTCTTTATAGCTTAAAATTCCCTCTTCTTCCCTCCCTCTTCTTCCCTCCCTCTTCTTCCCTCCCTCTTCTTCCGTCCTGACTCATTACTCATTACTCATTACTCATTACTCATTACTCCTCCACTTTTATTTATAACTATTCAACCGGACATGATATTAAGTGTTCCCTGTTCCCTAGCGCGTAGCGCTATAAAATTTGACTCAAAATCCCAATCAGTGCAAAATATAATATTGATTCAGAATTAATAAAATTAACAACTTAATGGACATTATCGAATTTTTTAAGCTGAGTGCTGGTGAATGGTTTTCCCAACGCACAATTCACAATTTGGTTTCTGGAGAACTGCAAGCAGGTAAATCAGAAGTGAATGTTGAAATATTGGCAAAAACTGACCCTACATTAATCAAGTTGTGCGAACAAAATCAGGTAGACTCGAGTATAACTGAGTTAATAGGGGTGAAGATTAGCTGGAATGGTACAACTAACAAAGAACAAGTCAAAGATGCAGGTTCAACAATGTTGATACTTATTCCTAATTCTGACGAGCCCAACCAAGGTAAATTATTGCAAGATAGAGGAAATGGTAACAGTCATCAATTTAATGCTCGCTACATTATGGGGAGTGATGATATTCTAACTTTAATTACGGAGTCAGAGGGTTTGTACGCAGAGGAACGTTTGTGGTATTTAATACCTAATTTAAGGTTGCGCACCAGTGTGGTTAAGAGAGCATCAGGTTTTACTTTTGCTTCTTTCTGCTCGGAAATTCGTCGGGTCAAAAGTTAAATTAATATCATGTCCGGTTGAATAGTTATAAATAAAAATGGAGGAGACTCGATACTGGAGACAGGAGAAAAGAATGTACCAGAAGAAAGAAGTGTTTTTATCACTAATTATCCGGACATGGTATAACTTATAAATGTATGGTTTCTTAGCATAAAAGTCAGGAGATCGAGAAATAGAATAGGGAAAAATGTAGAATATTCACTATCTCTCTATCTCCCTATCTTTTTAACTATATAAATAGCTCTCAAATAGCTTCTATTATGTCTGATAATTAGTATGGTCAAGTACAAATTGTAGCATTCTTAATTTTACAAAACATCTATTGAACTTTATTCTCTAGCAAGAGTGGCATCAGATTCAATAATGGATAATGGATAATGGATAATTACCTCTCCCTAAAAGGGAGAGGATTGACCAAAAAGGAAAAAATTTATTTTCTTCCCCTTGAAAGGGTCGGCTTTAAACCTGAATTATCTAATTATTTAATTATTTAATTGTTTAATTGTTTCGGTAATATTATGAATGTAATTCAAGTTTAATAATTATCTTCATTAGTTGACAAAATTGTTTTTTTAATTAATTGGAGGATAGACTAACAATGTTATTTCAAGTCAGTGGTCATATTTACGAAACTGAAAGCGGTGCAGGAATTCCAGATTTAGTTGTCAAAGCTTTTGACAAAGATTTAATCAAAGATGATGACTTGGGAGAAGCTTTGACTGATAGCCAAGGTAACTTTAAAATCATTTATAGCGAAAAAGACTTTAAAGGCATTGGAGAAATATTTGAAGGTAATCCCGATCTATATATCGTGGTCAAAACTCCCGATCGCCAACGTGTCTTATACACTAGCAAACAAAACATTCGTCGTGAAGCAACTGTTGATGAACATTTTGAAATAGGAATTACAAAGACTAGCTTACAACAAACAAATTCCTTTCAAGATGACGAAAACTTGCTTAAAGTTCTGATTGGGATCGCCTGGATAGATGGTGTTTTAGAACCTGCTGAAGAGAAATATATCAAACAAATCGCTATTAACAAAAAATTAACGGATAATGATGAGATTGAAGCTCTATTAAACCAACCTGTGCCAGTTGAACAGTGTTATGAGTGGTTACAAGAATATTTAGGTAAAAATCCAACGAATGAAAAGTATCAAGAGTTGTATGAAAATATTAGTTCCTTGATTTCTAGTGATAATAAAGTTGATACCCAAGAAGCAGAATTATTAGAATTTTTATCAGATCAGAAGACTCGCAGTCAAAAGCTTCAGGAACGCTTGATGAAGATTTTTCTTGATTCCAAATTCATAGGGAAAGTTATCAGCGATACGGGAGAAGGTGCAAGAATTGCCAATCAAGGCGTTAGAACTTCTGGTTATTATGCTCGTATCCCAAACCTGATCCTAAGTCAATTCCAAAGTGCCAAAAGCGATCGTCTACTCAAAGACGATATGAGTAAAATTTATCTAGACGATAACTTTGCTCCCGTTGACAAAGAAACTAGCGCTGACGAACTTCAAGTAATTGGAGAACTTCCTCAAGAACTCTCAGGGATGTTTCTGCGCAACGGACCAAATCCCCAATTTCAACCCCTTGAACTCTACCACTGGTTTGATGGGGACGGCATGATACACAACGTAAATATCAGCAATGGTAAAGCTAGCTATCGCAATCGCTATGTCCGCACTGAAGCCTTTGAAATTGAAAAACAAGCAGGAAAAGCTATCTGGCCTGGTTTGATGAACTTGCCTAGGTTTGATGGACCCCACGGCATTATGATGAAGAATGTGGCTAACACTTCCTTGGTATGGCACGCTGGCAAACTCCTAGCACTTTGGGAAGCAGGGGAACCTTATATGATCGATCCTTCTAGCTTAGAAACATTAGGCTCTTATACCTTTGGTGGCAAACTGGAAAGCACTTTCACCGCACACCCAAAAATCGATCCAGTGACGGGTGAAATGATCTTCTTTGGCTGTTCATTCATCATCCCTCCTTATTTAGAATATGGTGTGGTTTCGGCAGAGGGAGAAATTTTGCAAACTGTCCCCATTGATTTGCCTAGTCCGGTGATGATGCACGATTTTGCGATTACCGAACACTACAGTATATTTTTAGACCTGCCCCTTGCTTTCCAGCCGATGCGGATGATGGATGGCAAACTACCTATTAACTTTGAATGGAAACGTCTTAGTCGCATTGGTGTTGTACCTCGTCACGGAGACAATAGTAGTATCCGCTGGTTCTCAATACCCCCTTGCATGGTTATTCACACGGCTAATGCTTACGAAGAAGGGGATGAGGTAATATTGGTTGCTTGTCGCATGAAATACTGCAATCTCTTAATGCCATTTTACGACAAAAACAACAGACTTGGAGAAATTGACCTCGAAACTCTTGAGCTATTCCGTTGGCGCTTGAATCTGAAGACAGGTTCAGTAAAAGAAGAGGTTATCGATCCTATTCCTAGTGAATTTCCTCGAATCAATGATGGTTTGATTGGTCGGAAAATGCGCTATGTTTATGCTTCAAGGGTAGCGGGATACATGAAGCCAAAACCTCTATTTGATGGGATTATCAAGTACGACTTAGAAAACGATAGCACTCAAATCCATGAACTGGGTAGAGGAAGATTTTGTGGGGAGATTACTTTTGCACCTCGTCCTGGTGCGATAGCTGAAGATGATGGTTGGTTGTTAACCTTTGTTTGGGATGCGGTGGCGAAGCAAGCTGAATTACTCGTAATTGATGCTCAAGATGTAACAGGTAAAGCGATCGCACGGGTGCTGATACCTGAGCGTGTTCCTTATGGTTTCCACGTTACTTGGTTGTCCTCGAGCAAATGCTAACTTGGTAGCCGTTCCTTAGAAACATAAGATTATTTATATCAGGACTTACGCAAAGAAACCCGGTTTCTACGGTAAACCATTGTTTTTGACAATAAACATCTACGAGAAACCGGGTTTCTGGGTTTGCATGGCTTTAGTCCTATATATATTAGAGTTGTTGGGAAATAAAAAATTAAAATGCTCAAAAGCTTACTGTATAAGAGTTTCAGGATTTTAGAGCAAAAAACACTATAAACCTTGACTGATAAGGGTTTTAGCCATTTTTTGGACTTAATTCCCAAAAACTCTATTATATCATGTCCGGTTGAATAGTTATACTTTGGAGGAAGGAAGGCAGAAGGGAAAGAAAAGTTCAAAGGGAGAAGGTTTTTTGATCACTGAATTATCCGGACATGATATTACTTCTCATTTTCTTGCTCAAGTTCCTTGGGAGACGATCGCAAATCTTGACTATTTTTGATCACTGCTTTAAGTTTAGTATAAAAATTGGTGTGTTTAATCTTGTACTGAGCTGGTTGTACTGGGAGTTGCTGCTGGACCAAATTTTGAGCTTGATTTTTTGAGTTTGGTTCAAAGGGGTTGGAGGGTGGGGAAACAAATTTAGAATGCTCTGGCAGTTTTTCTTCTAAAAACCTAGGGTTTGTTTTTGTTTGTAAAGACTCAGTATCTATCTGAGTTGTCAAATTTGTGAGAACATTTCTAGTAATAATATTTTGAAATTCAGAATTAAAATGATAAATAGGCTGACCACGACGTTCCCATAATATCAATATCTGCTGGACAGAAATAGCCTTGTAACGTCCCAGATATAATGCTTCAATAACTGCTAAAGAAAGCCACTCGACTTGATAGTTGTCCTGCCAACGAGCAATAACTTGCTCGGAAGTTTCACTACCAAGGTCAAAATCATACTTTGTTAACAAAGCCTCTGCTAAAGTAGATATAGATGACTGTTCTGTCATTTCAGTTATAGCGCTATGCGCTAGGGAATAGGGAATAGGGAATAGGGAATAGTAAACTGTCAAAGGGTTTTCCTAGGTCATGCGGAGCAAACAGGATTTAGAAATGTCCTAATCTTTACTTCGACTGCTATATCAGTTATCAGTTATCAGTTATCAGTTATCAACATCTCTGATGAACCCAGAGGTTTGAAATACTGAAGTTTATTCTTTTCATATCCTTAAAAGGCTATGCTTTATAAACATCTTTAAACTTAACAAAAAACTTGACAAAATAGACAAGTCATTTATAATTTATAAGTCTTGGAGAAGCTTTTGCCACAGAAAAAATGTATTGAAAAATACATTGTTTAGGACTGAAGTAGTTTTGCTTGGTTACTATGACTCTTTCTCCCATCTCCCCATCTCCCCATCTCCCTATCTCCCCATCTCTCTATTCCCTTCTTCAAATCATTAACGAACCACACCACCACCAACAGGTCGAACATCTTCCCCAGAGAACGGAGTTGTACCACCTTGCCAGTTAAAGTCACTGATCCGGAGACTAAATGTACCAGTGCGTCGTCTGGGACTAAAACTTAATACTACCCCATAAGTACGACGACTATATTCTAATGTAATTCGATCGTCAAGAATATCACCATTTTCTAAATTAAGACCACTCTGGTAACCAGCCCGAAAACCTTGATAAATCTGTTGGACGAAACCAAATAATAGGACATTTGTATCCTCCACTCGGTCAAAGAAAAAAGGTGACTGACCACTCAAACCAGTCTGACTATAAGTTAAGTTAAATCCAGTATAATCAAAAAAGTCTCTGGAAAAATGCCCAAACTGTCCAGTAAACCCAAGACTCCCACGCACAAAAGATTGGTCTTCATCATTACTATAAATGCTAGTAGCACCTGTAAGTCCTAACACCATTTGTACAAACGGAACTACTGGTTTGCTGGTATATCTCAAACCCTGAGTCTGGGTAGCGGGTAATGCTTCACCACTCCAGATAGTTAGTGGGTATCTCAGAGACACTACGCTCTGGAAACGACCTAAGTCAGCTCGCGACCTAGGATCGCTATCATCATCATCCTCATCATCAGGCAAAGGTTCAAATGGTTGGAGATCGGTTAACAATTCCCGGCGATCTGTTCTCGCATTCACAACTTGATATCCAGTCTGAAAACTAACTTGGGCACCAGTTTCACCTACTGGTATTAGGGGAGAGGTAAAAACAACACCCGCACTACTGTGAACAGTTTGAAATCCTAAACTGCCATTAAATAAGCGATCGCGATAACTATACTCTCCAGTCAAATTGTAACCCTGGAATAACTGTCTTAGTCGAATGCTACCCCGAAAGTCATTTTCTTCTAGGTCTGGAAAATCTTCAAATGTCAAAAATGTGGCACGTCCTTCTAATTGGGTTGTGGGAGTTATGGAACCATTGACAGAAGCTTTGAGACCGACAACGTTACCATCTATAGGGGAGTCGTCTTCATCACCAAAAAATGCTCTTTCTAAGTAGTATTGGGGAGTTACCCTAATTTGGAAAGGTCCGGGAAGGAAAGGTTCAAATGTACTTTCAACAAATAAACCACCTCGATCGTCTTGATCATAACCAATTTGAAGTGGAAGCGGGTCTCGTTGCTGGCGATCGATAATTGTGCGTTCGCGAAATAGTGGCAAACTAAAACGTTGATCGAATACTAACCGGGATTTTTTGGTTATCAGTTCATCCTGAAGGGGAGATAGGGGTCTAAGTGTAGCCCGATCAGACCTTAATTCTACCTCTGGAGGAGAAAACGGGTCATTGGTTAGTCGCAGATTTATTGCTTCCCAACTCCCAGCACCTAATAAGTTTAGACGATCTGCTTCAAACCGCAGTCGGTTAACTGTTCCTGACTGCTCTGGTACTTCTAGTTTGGGTTCAAATGTAAATTTTGCAGTTCCAGTAGCTTTCACTTTTGTTGGAGGTTGAGTAGCAGCAATACTATCGCTCAAGGATCTTGCCCCTAATGCTCCTACCCCTTCTGTCGTTGGTAGGGATGATGCTCTGCTTTCTTCTGCGTTACCGACAAAAATAATTCCACTTGCTTGATCGATTAACCCTTTGTCAAGGGCAAAGTTGTATTCCATGCGTTCCCCAAGCAAGACTTGCCCTCCTTGAGTAAAAACAGCGTTTCCTGTGGCCAGGAGTTGACGAGTTGTCAGATTAACTTGTACTTTGTCAGCACTAACTATTCCTTGACTAAACCGTACTGTTACTTTACCTTCTGCACTAATAAGTTGCCGTTGTTCGTTATATTCTTGGCGATCTGCTGTTACTTCGACTACATCTGCTGGTATAGGTATTTCAATAGGTTGTTTATCTTCTGTTTTTTTGTTTGAGTCTTGAGTTTCAGATTCTGGTTCTGGTATGGGAATAGGAGTTCCTTCTTTTTTTTCTTCTGATTCTGGAGTCTCAGTTTCCTGAGTAGGTTGTTCATCCTGGGGAAGGTTTGGTAATTGTGGGGCATTGTTTTCTCTGATGGTTTGCCCGATCTGAAATTTTGGTGGACTTGGTTGTTTTGTGTTACTAAAACGTTCTAATATTTTTCTACTATTATTGACATTAACTGAGTTTGTTTCTTGAGTAGTTTGAGCTTCTTTTTCAGTCACAGCATATTCTGATAAATCTGAAAAGGAGGTGGATGAAAATGTTTTTTTTCTACCTGAATTGATTTGGCTCTCTAGACTGGAAATTCTCTGTGCTGATGATATATCTATTTCTATTGCTGGTCCAAGATTAGCTGAGTTTGTATGAATTGGACCAACTTTCTGAGTGTGGTCAAAAGTTGAGGTAATTTGAGGGAGTTTGTACAACACAGTTTCTCTGAACTCTTCCCCTGAGAAAGTGTTCTTTGCAGATATTCTCATTTCGTCCGCAACCTGGTTTAATTTCGGTGTTGGACTTGATTGATTTTGATTTGGGATAGATAGTTCCTGTGGTACATCTGTAACAAACTGGTTTACAGATTGTGAAGGGAGGGTTTCAACAATTGGAGGTAGTTCTGGTGGTGGCAGGGGGTAGGACATATTTGGGATACTAAGTTCACGAGATTAAAGATTTAGAGTTCATCATAAACTTAAGGGCTAGAAATTTCACACATTTCTATAGATAGGACTTGCTAAAAAAGTCTTTTCGTGAAGGAAGGCAATAGTTCACAAGTAATAAGTGTTAAGTAATAAGTAATAAGTAATACCTCTGCCTGTTTGCGAAGGATGAGCAGGAAAGTCAGAGGATTCAAAAAATGATCAATTTTTTGAATTTTTCTTCATGAATGAAGAGGCTTTAAACTAACATCAACGGGCTTGATTTTACTTATTACTCCTTACTCCTTACTCATTACTCATTACTCATTACTCATTACTCATTGAAGTTAGAGGATTCAAAAAATGATCAATTTTTTGAATTTTTCTTCATGAATGAAGAGGCTTTAAACCAACATCAACGGGCTTGATTTTACTTATTACTCCTTACTCCTTACTCCTTACTCCTTACTCATTACTCATTACTCATTACTCATTTTTTCCCAGTTAGGTGACGAAAAATACAAAGTTTTGAATATTAATTTAGTAATTTTTTGGCACTTTTTTATAGGTTTAGCACCACTTAAACGGATAATAAGCAAGGATTCTATATTTATTCAGCTAGCCCTAGATTATCGCTCCTTCTTTACCGAAAAATTTTGGTTTAAAGCCTCCCCTTGGATAGGGGATAATAAATAAAAATTTTCATAATTAGTCAATCCTATCAGTTTCAAGGAGAGGTAATTATTAATTATTAATTATTAATTATTCATTATTAATTGTTGAAAGAGCTTCACTTAGATTAAGTTTATATTTTGTACCACATTCTGTGAATTATGTCAAAAATTAGCCTGGAATGGAACACTTGACAAAATTAGTGGACTTCCAGGCTAAGTGGCACTCCCACAATACCAGCATTTACTTGCCTTTTTGGGAAAAACCACAATTTTATATTCAATATTTTCGATTTGAGCGAGAGAGCTTTTTTGGATTTTTCTCTTTACTCCATGTCCCTACCACTAGGGTTCCGTGCGGGGTCATTGGATAAGAATCCAAAGATAAATAACAGGACAAAGAATAGGACAACGATATTAACAACTATTTTCAAAGTCAACATTTATTATTTCTCCTAATAAGGACAGAGTTTGGGACCGAATTTTTTCGATCAAATATCTACAACTTTCTTATCATATCGAAGTGTTGACTCATTTTACCAAAATGATATGTCAAAAATTTTTCAACTTTTGTTGACACAATTGCCACATCTGTACAAATATTTTTTCTAGCCAAGTCATAATCACATCTACCCACCCCAATATTATTTCTAGAGGATGTTTTACATACCCTATTGAAACTGATTCTACTTCTAACCAGTTTGGTTGGTGTTTGGGTCTACTTTCTAAGTTATAAGTTTGAACAGATATTTTCGTACTGTTTCTGCTATAATTAAGGTTTTGTTCATTTCTCTGTCTATATCTATGTCTCAAAATTTCTTTGAATTCGCTCACCTCTTTTTTGGCAGAATTATTAGAAGTTGAGATGTTCTCCTGACAGAGGTGCTGATGTAAAGGGAAATTTTTCTCTTTTCCTAATTTTTTTAAACCTCCTGGGTTAATTAGAGGTTGAGTTTTTGAAGAGGTGGCTATCTGAATTTTTTCTGGTTGATATGGTGATACTAATGACGCGACTCTTGGCGTTTTATGTGGGGTAACTAAAGGCTTTTGTTGATTTTCTGGGTCTACTTCTGCTTCTAACAATGACTCAAGTTCCCATTCTTCTTCTATTTTAAAAGGTGGTAGTAAACCATTTAATCCTAGACCTTTGGTAATTGGGTATAAATACTGTTTACCTAAATTATGAATAAATTCGCTGAAAGTTAGATTTGAACTTGACAATAATGGTTGATTTTGGTATAGAGCAGAATTTCCATTGTCATGCTTTGATTCATTTTGCTCTAAAGCTATATTCGATTCCTCAAACAAATTGAACCACAAGGCAATTTTACTTGTTTGTACCCAAGCCATAATTTGCCAGATTCCTCCCAAATGTCCAAACATTGGCACAAGTTCTACACAGGGTTGGAGTTGTAATGGAACTTTTTTTTCGATCTTGGCTGTTTGTATTATTAAAGGATTTTCTTGTTTGATCCTGGTCGAAATGTCTGATACTTTATAGTTTTCTGCAATCTCTAATCCTGATAAATCTTGGTACTGCTTTTTAACTAGAGGTTTAGGGTTTGAGGTTTGTAATAGCCTAGGATAGATTTCTGTTGAAATTACTGATATTTTCTGGATAGATTGGTCAGCAGTTTGATTATTTTTAGTGATTTTTTGATTGACTTTTTTAATGTTTTGTGGTAATAGGGTTTGGGTCGTTTGTCGTAGTTGTTTGAGTGCTAGGCGAGAGGTTTGCAGCAACACATATATGGGATAAAGTAACAGTTGAACTGTGTTGGTAGCTGTAAATTTTAAATGACGGAAGGCGCGATCGCTTTTAGTTAATATTTGGCGATATTTTGCTGCAACAAAATTTAATACTTTACTTTTATAAGGACTTGAAGTCATTTCAGTTATTAGTTATCAGTTATCAGTTATCAGTACCTCTGACTCAACCATCGGGATTGAAATACTGAAATTTATTTTTCAGAGTTTATTTTAAAAACAAAGAATAATTTAGTTTTTTATTATCTCATTTTTTTCCATAACAGCGGAATGGACTTTTATCGCTGGGGAAGGATACTATTTTTAGTTGAATAAAAAATCATATATGTAGGCGAGCTACCCCTGATACTTAAATAATATCATTATTTTTTGGGAAATACAATAGCAAAACCTGATTATTTTTGGGAGCTTTACAGAATGCAAAAGTTAGTGCTAGCTAACATGACGATTATCTGGTTTGACAATTCTCTGAGAATTTTCCCAGTATTTTTGGGGAATAGCTTTGAGGCGATCGGGAAAATATTTAGGTGGTGGTGCTGAGGAATGGTTGAGAGAGTGTGGTCCGTGTGGTCCGTGTGGTCCGTGTGGTCCGTGTGGTCCGTGTGGGAAGAAATTACAAAACTTATGTATCTTCACCATTACTATGCAGGACTACCAATATTTAAAGATTTATTTGACTCAAATAGTCAAATTTTTCTGCGTCTAAAGGTGGTAGTAAGAGAAACTTTTCTCAAAATTAGAGGGGAGAAAAATTACAACCTACTTTGATATCTGAAGTCAAAAAAGCTCTGGATTTTCCGGGTAAGTTCATCAGTTATGCTGAGAATTTTATCCATTTTTTTGATGGGGGAAATTTCGACAAAAATTATCACATCAAATATTTGGTTTGAAAATCAGGTAAATAGATTTTTTGGAGAGGTTGGTATTTGAATAATTCTCTTAAATTTTCCCAATATTTTTGGCGAACAGCTTTGAGTTCATCGGGTAAATATTTAAAGATTTATTTGACTATTTTGGTGGAATTTTCCTGAGTTGAAAGATGGTGGTTAGAGAGACTTTTCTCAAAATTAGGTAGCAGAAAAAATTACAAACTAGTTTCAGAGCTGAAGTCAAAAAAGCTCTGGATATTCCAGGTAACTCCATCAACTATGCTGAGAATTTTATCCATTTTTTGACGCGGGAAATTTCGACAAAAATTATCACATCAAACATCTGGTTTAAAAATCAGGTAAATAGATTTTCTGGGGAGGTTAGTATTTCAATAATTCTCGGAAATTTTTCCCAATATTTTTGGCGAACAGCTTTGAGTTCATCGGGTAACTCCATCAGCTATGCTGAGAATTTTCTCTATTTTTTGATTAGGGAAATTTCGACAAAAATTATCACATCAAATATCTGGTGGGAAAATCCGTTAAATAGATTTTCTGGGGAGGTTAGTATTTCAATAATTCTCGGAAATTTTTCCCAATATTTTTGGCGAACATCTTTGAGTCGTTCGGGGAAATATTTAGAGATTTATTTGATTATTTGAGTCAAATTTTTCTGCGTCTAAAGGTGGTGGTTAGAGAGGCTTTTTTCAAAATTAGGTAGCAGAAAAAATTACAATCTACTTTGAGATCTGAAGTCAAAAAAGCTCTGGATTCTCCGGGTAACTCCATCAGCTATGCTGAGAATTTTCTCTATTTTTTGATTAGGGAAATTTCGACAAAAATTATCACATCAAATATCTGGTGGGAAAATCCGTTAAATAGATTTTCTGGGGAGGTTAGTATTTCAATAATTCTCGGAAATTTTTCCCAATATTTTTGG
>NZ_JAAHHT010000059.1:5366-7088 GCF_010672085.1 Okeania sp. SIO3I5 | reverse complement strand
TTTTTTGATTAGGGAAATTTCGACAAAAATTATCACATCAAATATCTGGTGGGAAAATCCGTTAAATAGATTTTCTGGGGAGGTTAGTATTTCAATAATTCTCGGAAATTTTTCCCAATATTTTTGGGGAATAGCTTTGAGTCGTTCGGGGAAATATTTAAAGATTTATTTGACTCAAACAGTCAAATTTTTCTGTATCGAAAGGTGGTGGTTAGAGAGACTTTTCTCAAAATTAGGTAGCAGAAAAAATTACAACTTTTAAAATCAGGTAAATAGATTTTATGGGGAGGTTGGCATTTGAATAATTCTCGGAAATTTTTCCCAATATTTTTGGGGAATAGCTTTGAGTCGTTCGGGGAAATATTTAAAGATTTATTTGACTCAAACAGTCAAATTTTTCTGTATCGAAAGGTGGTGGTTAGAGAGACTTTTCTCAAAAAAAATTACAAACTACTTTCAGAGCTGAAGTCAAAAAAGCTCTGAATTTTCCGGGTAACTTCATCAACTATGCTGAGAATTTTCTCCATTTTTTGATTCGGGAAATTTCGACAAAAATTATTACATCAAATATTTGGTGGAAAAATCAGTTCAACAATTAATAATGAATAATTAATAATTACCTCTCCTTGAAACTGATAGGATTGACTAAAAGGAAAATTTTTATTTATTATCCCCTATCCAAGGGGAGGCTTTAAACCAAAATTTTTCGGTAAATAGATTTTCTGGCGAGGGCGACATCTAAATTATTCTCTAAGATTTTTCCGAGTATTTTTGGCAAACAGCTTTGACTTTATCGAAAAAATATTTAGAGATTTATTTGATTATTTGAGTCAAATTTTTCTGCGTCGAAAGATGGTGGTTAGAGAGACTTTGATCAAAATTAGGTAGCAGAAAAAATTACAACCTACTTTCATATCTGAATTCAAAAAAGCTCTGGATTTTCCAGGTAACTCCATCAACTATCCTGAGAATTTTCTCCATTTTTTTATTAGGGAAATTTTGACAAAAATAATCACATCAAGTATCTGGTGGAAAAATCAGGTAAATAGATTTTCTGGCGAGGGCGACATCTAAATTATTATCTAAGATTTTTCCGAGTATTTTTGGCAAGCAGCTTTGAGTTGTTTGGAGAAATATTTAGAGATTTATTTGACTAAAACAGTCAAATTTTTTTGCGTCGAAAGATGGTGGTTAGAGAGAATTTTCTCAAAATTAGGTAGCAGAAAAAATTACAAACTACTTTCAGAGCTGAAGTCAAAAAAGCTCTGAATTTTCCGGGTAACTTCATCAACTATGCTGAGAATTTTCTCCATTTTTTGATTCGGGAAATTTCGACAAAAATTATTACATCAAATATTTGGTGGAAAAATCAGTTCAACAATTAATAATGAATAATTAATAATTACCTCTCCTTGAAACTGATAGGATTGACTAAAAGGAAAATTTTTATTTATTATCCCCTATCCAAGGGGAGGCTTTAAACCAAAATTTTTCGGTAAATAGATTTTCTGGCGAGGGCGACATCTAAATTATTCTCTAAGATTTTTCCGAGTATTTTTGGCAAACAGCTTTGACTTTATCGAAAAAATATTTAGAGATTTATTTGATTATTTGAGTCAAATTTTTCTGCGTCGAAAGATGGTGGTTAGAGAGACTTTGATCAAAATTAGGTAGCAGAAAAAATTACAACCTACTTTCATATCTGAATTCAAAAAAGCTCTG
>NZ_JAAHHT010000059.1:0-5266 GCF_010672085.1 Okeania sp. SIO3I5 | reverse complement strand
AGATTTATTTGATTATTTGAGTCAAATTTTTCTGCGTCGAAAGATGGTGGTTAGAGAGACTTTGATCAAAATTAGGTAGCAGAAAAAATTACAACCTACTTTCATATCTGAATTCAAAAAAGCTCTGCATTTTCCGGGTAACTTCATCAACTATGCTGAGAATTTTCTCTATTTTTTGATGCGGGAAATTTCGACAAAAATCATCACATCAAACATCTGGTTTAAAAATCAGGTAAATAGATTTTATGGTGAGGTTGGTATTTCAATAATTCTCTGATATTTTTCCCAGTATTTTTCGGGAATAGCTTTGAGGCGATCGAGGAAATATTTAGAGATTTATTTGATTATTTGAGTCAAATTTTTCTGCGTCGAAAGGTGGTGTTTAGAGAGACTTTTATCAAAATTAGGTAGCAGAAAAAATTACAACCTACTTTCAGCTCTGAAGTCAAAAAAGCTCTGGATTTTCCAGGTAACTCCATCAGCAAATTAGAATTTCAAAGGTGGTGGTTAGAGAATTTTTTCTGAAGATTAAGTAGGAGAGAAAAAATGATAATCTAAATCTAGTTTTATATCTGAAACGAAACAAACAATCGAAACTCATTCTCACACTTATCAGGAAATCAGAATTTTATGCAATTTTCAATTCCAGAAATTTCTACAACAATTCAGCAATTTAGAAAATTAACGCGAGTAGATATTCAAAACAAATGGCGATATTGGCAAGGGGATATATCTATTACTGCACTTAAAAATTTAGATGCTTGGAAATTAGCTACAACAAATGAAAGGAAACATATTGCTTGGGAAAAAGGTAAACAGGTTTTATGGTTAGGGCAAAAGTTGATAATTCCCCCACATTTAAACGATTATCTTTTAACTGGTTTATCTTTACGATTGGGTTTGACTTGGTGGGCTGAATCTGCCGAAATTTATGTGAATGGTAAGTTAGTACAAACGGGGGATTTGTTTGACTGTTCGAGTCGAATTTTGCTGGGTCGAAGGGCAGTAGTTGGAGAGACTTTTATTCTTGGCATTAAGTTGGTAAGTCCGGAACATGACCGAGGTGCTTTGGTAAAGTCTTGGTGTGTCTATGAAAATCTAGATAATTATCAGTTAGACCCTGGTTTGATGGCGGACAGATTGGAAATTTTGCTCGAATATTTGACTAAAGTAGAATCTGAGAGCGACTTACACCTAGAGATAATAAAAAATTCTGTCAGTTTGATAGATTGGCAGACAGTTGGAGAGAAAGAAAAGTTTGAGCGATCGCTACTAAATCTTCACTCAGAAATAACTAAAATTTCTGACAACTATATTAATAGTTTAAAAATCAAATTATTAGGTCATGCTCATCTAGATTTAGCTTGGTTATGGGATGTGGAAGAAACTTGGGAAGCTGCGCAACGAACTTTCTCATCTGTTCTGAATTTACAACAATATTTTCCCGAACTTATTTTCTGTCATTCGACTCCGGCACTATATGAATGGATAGAAAAAAATCGACCAGACTTATTTAATAGAATTAAACGACAAATTGATTTAGGTAAGTGGGAAGTCGCAGCAGGTTTATGGGTAGAACCAGAATTAAATACAGTCGGAGGAGAATCAATTGTTAGACAAGTTTTATACGGTCAACGTTATGTTTCGGAAAAATTTGGCAGATTTTCTCATGTCGCTTGGTTGCCAGATACTTTTGGTTTCTGTTGGCAACTTCCGCAAATTCTTCAAGGGGGAAATATCAAATATTTTGCTACTCAGAAGTTACGTTGGAATGATTCGACAGAGTTTCCTTTTGAAATTTTTTGGTGGGAAGCTCCAGATAAAAGTCAGATTTTAAGTTTGATGTTACCGCCGATAGGAGAAAGTATTAAACCTGTAAAAATGGCAAAGTACGCTTGCGAATGGTTGACAAAAACTGGCAGTAAAAATGTTTTGTGGTTGCCTGGTGTGGGAGACCATGGTGGAGGTCCGACTCGCGATATGTTGGAGGTAGGTAAGAGATGGCAAGAGTCTGGTTTTTTTCCTGTGTTGGAGTTTTCTACTTCTGAGAATTTTTTTACTGAGTTGGTAGAGAAAAATTCAGGTAGTTTTCCTGTTTGGCAGGATGAACTTTATCTAGAATTTCATCGAGGATGTTACACGACTCATGCAGATCAAAAAAGATGGAACCGCCGTTGTGAAAATTTTTTGTACCAGGCGGAGTTGTTTTCTGTTTTTGCTTCAATTTTGACTGGTAGTTATTATCGAAAGAATGATTTGGAGACTGCTTGGAAGTTGGTTTTGTTTAATCAGTTTCACGATATTTTGCCTGGTTCGGCTATCCCGGAAGTTTATGTGGATGCTAATAATAATTGGCAGGAGGCGGAAAGTTTGGCTAAGGAAATTTTGGCGGAGGCTATGGGGAGAGTTGCTGTTAATGTTGATGTTTCGCCGCCTTTTCCTTTGGATACTTTTTCTGGTGGGATGGTTTATCCAATAATTGTGTTTAATTCTCTGAATTGGCAACGTTCGGAATTAGTTTCGGTTGCTTTGCCAGCGCCTTCCGCAAAAAAGGATAGTAGGGAGCGGGGGGATGAGGAGAGAGCAGGAAGGCAAGGAAGACAAGGAGGACAAGGAGGACAAGGAGGACAAGGAGGACAAGGAGGACAAGGAGGAGAAACAATTTCTGAATCTTTTTTTTCTTCTGCCTCTTCTGTGAGACCTAACTCTCAATATCTAAGCTCTTGTGATGATGACTGGCAAGTTTATGACAATGCCGGGCAAAGACTTACTTCTCAGGTCTCAGATAACAATTTACTGTTTGTTGCTTCTGAGATACCTGGGGTTGGTTATCGTTTGTTTTGGTTATGTTCTGGATTTTCAGATTTGGGCAATAAACTATATATAGGCACACCCGTCCGCAACTTTACAGTAAGAGTACCCAAAAAAATTCAAAATGTCAATACTGTTAGTTTAGAAAGAGAAAAATGGGTTTTAGAGAACGATTTATTACGGGTAAAGGTAGAGGCAACAACAGGAAATCTAGAGAGTATTTTTGACAAGATTAATCAACGGGAAATTCTCAAGAAACCAGAAGGAAATCAACTACAAGCTTTTCGTGATGAAGGTCAATATTGGGATGCTTGGAATATCGATCCGAATTATCAGCAACATCCTTTATCTCCAGCAAAATTAATAGATATTTATTGGGTAGAACAGGGAGAATTAAAAAGTTGTCTGCGGGTAATTAGAAAAATAGGTAATTCTGAGTTTTGTCAGGATTACATTCTCGAAATTGGTTCCCCACTATTAAAAATTAAAAGTCGGGTAAATTGGCAGGAAAGACACACTTTAGTCAAAGCAGCTTTTCCCATAAATATAGAAGCAGATTTTGCTACTTATGAAATTCCTTGCGGAGCAATTAAAAGAACTACTAAACCTCAGACAGAAAAAGAGAAAGCAAAATGGGAAGTTCCTGCTTTAAATTGGGCAGATATTAGTAAAGATAATTATGGAGTAAGTTTATTGAATGACTGTAAATATGGATATGACGCAAAACCAAATCAATTACGTTTAACTTTATTGAGAGGTTCGACTTGGCCTGACTCGGAAGCCGATGTAGGAATTCACGAATTTACTTATGCTATTTATCCTCATATCGGAAGTTGGGAAAATGCTGGAACTGTGCAACGAGGTTATGAATTAAATATGCCTTTGCTTGTAAAGGTAATGCCTTTCATTAGTAAGGAAAAATCTCATGGAAAGTTGCCACAAACTTATCGTTTTTTAGGTTGGGAAACTGACAACTTAATTTTGATGGCGTTGAAACGGTCAGAGGATAATCAACGTTGGATTTTCAGATGTTATGAATCTTCGGGAAAGGAGGCAAAATTAAATTTGGAAAGTGATGCTGGTTTAGGGATAGGAAAAGTTGTGAATTTGTTAGAGCAAGATGTTAGTGAGTCTGAATCTAATGTTGACTTTGAGAGTAAGAGTTGTGAAATTTCACCTTGGAAAATAGTCAGTTTTTCCTTAGATTTTCTGTAGTTATGAATTTTGGGAAATTCTGGTAGTTCATGTGAGCGATCGCTTGATGTTACCTTTGACTCTGGCAATGAAATTTTCCCAATCAATATAGATATATCTGTGGCAATTTGAAATTTTTGGTTGTGGGAAGTGCGGAATTTTCCCGATTTTTCTTTTGCCTACCTCAGAAATTTCTGCTGTGGGAAAAAATCCTGATTTTGCCTTTAATTCTGGCAATGAAATTTTCCCAATCAATATAGATATACCTCTGGCAATTTGAAATTTTTGTCTGTGGGAAGTGCGGAATTTTCCCGATTTTTCTTTTACCTACCTCAGAAATTTCTGCTGTGGGAAAAATTGTCAGTTTGCTTTTGATTCTGGCAGTAAAATTTTCCTATAAATATAGATATATCTCTGGGGATTTGAAATTTTTGTCTGTGGGAAGTGCTGAATTTTTCCTTCGTGTCTTTTACCTACCTCAGCAATTTTTGCTTTGGAAAGTGCGGAATTTTCCCGATTTTTCTTTTGCCTACCTCAGCAATTTCTGCTGTGGGGAAAAATCGTCAGTTTGCTTTTGATTCTGACAGTGAAATTTTTCCATAAATATAGATATATCTGTGGCAATGTAAAATTTTTGGTTGTGGGAAGTGCGGAATTTTCCGAATTTTTCTTTTGCCTCTCTCAGAAATTTTTGCTGTGGGGAAAAATCGTCAGTTTGTCTTTGACTCTGACAGTAAAATTTTCCTATAAATATAGATATATCTCTGGCAATGTAAAATTTTTGGTTGTGGAAAGTGCGGAATTTTCCCGATTTTTCTTTTGCCTACCTCAGCAATTTCTGCTGTGGGGAAAAATCGTCAGTTTGTCTTTGATTCTGGCAGTAAAATTTTCCTATAAATATAGATATATCTCTGGCAATGTAAAATTTTTGGTTGTGGAAAGTGCGGAATTTTCCCGATTTTTCTTTTGCCTACCTCAGCAATTTCTGCTGTGGGGAAAAATCGTCAGTTTGTCTTTGATTCTGGCAGTAAAATTTTCCTATAAATATAGATATATCTCTGGCAATGTAAAATTTTTGGTTGTGGAAAGTGCTGCATTTTTCCTTGGCAAGTTGAAATTTTTATCTGTCGGAAGCGCCGAATTTTCCTCATTCCTTTTTCCTCTGACTCAGCAACTTTTGCTGTGTCAAAAAAATTCTTAGTTTTCCTTTGACTTTGGCAATAAAAATTTTCCATAAATATAGATATAGCTCTGGCGAGTT
>NZ_JAAHHT010000058.1 GCF_010672085.1 Okeania sp. SIO3I5 | reverse complement strand
CTTCTGCTTTTCTAGATTTATAGGTTTAACTACGAGGGAGGCTATAGACTTATGTCTTCCTCCGCTAGAAAGGATTTTCACCCATTTAAAATTAGGTCAATGGCTGTTGGCAAGTTTATGTTTTACACCCGTAAGGCACTATTATATCTAATAAACCTTTTCTTTGTCAAAGATGGATAAAAGTTGATAGATTTCTAGATCTTTCTATTGATTCGGCAAAACTTTACAATACTCTTATATAATTTCTTTTTGGGCAGAATAATTGCAGAAAAATCAAGAGACAATTCTGACTCCTGACTCCTGACTCCTGACTCCTACCCTAAACAGACATTTCTCCCACTACTTCCAAACGCTTAAAATTACTGAGTGACATATAATTTTCCTCCAGAGTCTCAGCAAGAGTAGGACTTATCCAACCCATCTGAGTTAATAAATGAATAGCCACAGCATATTTTGCCCTTTTTGCACCATCATTAACTTTTATAGCCAAACCCATACCTTCACCTACCCTACCAATACATTGAACTCCCTCAGCTCCAGACTTACTAACAACTTCTCCCGAAGTTAAGCGCATTAACTCTGTATCAAAATGTCCCTCTCCCCCAACCATTTCTGGATGATATGTCATAGCCCGGACAATTCGTTCTAGATCCAAACTATTACCTGAAGCTAGTTTGGCATACAAAGTTGCCATTTGAGTCAATTGTAGGAGATAAGTTGGAGCGCCACAGTCATCACGAGCGCCGATAAATTCTACAGCAGGCATTCCCAGTAATTCAGCTATTTTGCTAATAATTAACTGTTGTACTGGATGCTTCATTTCCAAGTAAGATTCCATCGGCCAATTTCTTTGTTGACAAACAGCTAACATACCTGCGTGCTTACCAGAACAATTATATTGCAAAGGACTATTTCGATCTGGTGGAGTTGGACATTGTAGCTTTGATGGGTCAATATCACAACGCCATAAAACATTAAACACCTGTCTTGCTTGCTCTATTGTACCTTGATGAGAGCTACATATAATAGCTAAGTCTATATCAGTTAAGTCATATCGTTCTAGAGTGCCTGTAGTAGTAACTCCTAAAGCTTGAAATGGTTTGAGAGCTGAACGAACAAATGTAGCTGTATCAGCATCTCCTGCTACAGATAAAACTCGACCTCTATAGTCGCATATAGTGGCCTGAACTTGGTGAGTTGATTCAACAATACCTTCTCTAAGTAGTCTAACTTCCAGTTGTGCAGTTTGTGTTCTTTTTCCCCTGGTCATTTCAGTTATCAATTATCAATTATCAATTATCAATTATCAGTACCTCCTACTGAATTAGGAGACGCGCGAAAATCCGTAATTTCCTTTTTTATCCCGTTGAAAGGGGAAGTTCTTGACCTTATTTCTCCCTCATTTTTCTTGATTATGTTTGGTAATTGGAGTATCAATCAAGTACATTATTTAACTATACTTTTGGAGAGTATTTATCAAGTTAAGATTTACACCCATGAACCTATTATTTGTAGATATAATTATCAATACTTTTAACTAGAATCAGCTCTTAATCAATATGCTTGCTTTGTGTTAGTTTGTTCTACAAAAATAGGGAAGGTAAAAATCAATAAGATTGCTAACTTGTGATCTACTAATATTATCGCACTTTTTCAAAGTGCCTTTGAGAGATTTTATAGACAAAACCAGATAATTCCACCAATAAAAATTAGTAAGAAAAAACTATAAAAAGTTTTGCTTAATCTTTGTAGAAGTGGTTGAACTTGATATTGAAGTATTAATCGATCCTTGGTAATTTCCTCTGGTGTTTTTAGCCATGTTTGCCCATCATACCAACCAGACTCCTCATAAAAAACTTTGGTATTCGCAAGACGTGACCGGACATAATTCCAACCTAAATAAAGTCGTAACAATACCAAAATTAAAATTACTCCTGCACCTGCCGAACTACTCAGTAAAAATTGCATCAAATATTTTTCTGGTGGAAAACTTGCTGCCGCGACAGGGCCTGATACTAACCAACTCCAGACCCAAACCCAGACTAACTTCCTTAAATAATGAGGTCTTTCTAATGTTACCCAGTCAAATAACCAGGAATTTTTGAGTTCTTCGTATTCGTTGGCGGGTTGTTGTTCTGGTGGAACAGGAGAATTAGATGTTATCTGTCTAATCATAAATAATTTTTTTCCTCACCTATTTTATAACCGCAAAGAACTAATTCTTATGGACAGTTACAGTCTAATCGATCAATGATGAAATATCTATTCTTTCTGCATGACCCCAGAATGCTTCTAAATTATAGAAATCTCGTTCTTCAGGCTTTAATATATGAACTATAACGTCAGCATAATCCATTAATATCCAAGAACTTTCGCTTTGGCCTTCCACTCCTAAAGGATAAACTTGTCTCTCTTGTTCTACCTTTTCAGCGATCGCCTGAGATATAGCTCTTACTTGGACATGAGAATAACCTGTAATAATCACAAAGTAGTCTGCCAAATAAGATACTTCTGATACTTTAATTACAACAATGTTATCTCCTTTACGGTCTAATGCAGCGTTAACAATTGTGGATGTCAATTCTAAGGTTTGATCTGGTTCCGAATTTATTGTAGTTTTTTCAGTTGACAAAGATTGAATATGAGGGTAACTTGACATAAAATTATCTATTTTCTTAATTATTTGAATTGGTAATTGATACTGGCCTTTATATTATATTGATCGTATCTTGTAAATTTCTTGGCTGCTTCATTTTCTGGGGAGCCAGTTGTATTTTGGCCTTTTCCATAAACCAATTTCTCGTCAATATAATTTGTGCGTGAATCAAAGTATGTAAGCCAAGCAGGTGTTTTATAATATAATCACTGGTTAGCCAAACTGCTTGGTAGAGATTTTTTTGAGTAAGTTGTCTCAAATGCTCTAACTCAGGGGTCTTACCTCTACCAGGTTCCAAAGTATCTGCCAAGAAAATTACGCAACTTAGCTGATTCATAGCTGGACATCCTAATGTATCGTTAGTGATCCCTGCTAAAATTTCCGCATATTCTATGCCAAATTCTTGTTTGGCCACAATTGCACTAACATCTGCATGAAGCAACTGAGGACAAACTGCTGCTACTGGGTCTATTTCTAAGCCTTCTGACTTAGAGATTTCTAATAGACTTTGGGGAGAAAAGTATTTAGCTAAGTCGTGCATTAGTCCTGCCAGTCTAGCTTTTTATTGATTTAGGCCATAATAGCTAGCTAGTTCCTCTGTCATTTTTTCTACTCTGAGAATATGTCTAATTCTAGAGGTAGGGGCATGAACTGAAAGCCATTTTCAAACTTTTTCTTTGATTTGAACCAAGTCTAATTTTTCTGGTTTGGTTAAAAGTTCCTTAGCTTTCATAGAAATTATTCTGACTCCAAACTTGATAATTTTTATAATTGTAAATATAAATTTATATCTGCGGATTGATATCAATTATAATCAGAATTATTTTTAGTGAGGGACTCTTGAGTTAAAATTTTTTCATACTAATTCTCAAGCGTGAACATCAAAAGAATCTCCTTTTTAGCATTTATTTGAGTAAGTTACTATTTCCAATAATTTAGTTGTTTAGCTATGGATTAATTTTTCTCGATCTGGGGAATTCTAAATATAGAAATATTAGTTATTTCCACCTTGGCAATGAAAATTTTCTGATTAACCTAGAGCTGACAATAGTAAATTATATCGAGATATACTAACAATGAGTAATAACTCATTTTGCTAGAATAAGCTAAACTGAAAATTTCTTAATTTTCCACAGATTTGTACTAACAGAAAGTCTGAAACATAGAAATATGCCATCTTCAGAGTCGTCATCCCCAATATCACAGTCTGAGGAAACAGCTACTCAGTCAGACACCTTGTCAACTGACTTTGTTGTTGAATTCTGGGGTGTGCGAGGTAGTATACCTACTCCCGGTAGTAGCACAGTCCGCTATGGTGGTAATACCTCTTGTGTAGAAATACGTGTAGGGGGAAAACGTTTGATTTTTGATGCAGGTACAGGACTAAGAGTATTGGGTTTAAACTTACTTAAGCAAATGCCAGTGGAAGCTCATATATTTTTTAGTCATACTCACTGGGACCATATTCAAGGTTTCCCTTTTTTTGTGCCTGGATTTGTACCAATTAATAAATTTCACATTTATGGCGTAATAGCACCTGATGGTACTACTATTAAGGAATCTTTATCCGATCAAATGGTAAATCCTAACTTTCCTATTCCATTACAGGTAATGGGTTCGGAGATGAAGTTTTATGACTTTAGGAATGGAGATGTAATTAAGGTTGATGATATTGAGATTGAAACAGCTCCTCTAAATCACCCAAATTTTGCCGTTGGATATCGAGTTTGTTGGGAGGGTAAAACTGTAGTTTATTGTCCAGACACAGAACATTATGAAGACCGTTTTGATGAAAATGTGCTTCATTTAGCTCGTAATGCAGATCTATTAATTTATGATGCTACCTATACAAATGAAGAATATTATGATATAAAATCCCCGAAAATCGGTTGGGGACATTCTACTTGGGAGGTAGGGGTAGAAATAGCTAAAAAGGCCGGAGTCAAACAAATAGCTATGTTTCAACACGATCCTGCTCATAATGATGATTTATTGGATGAAGTTCAAGTAGCTCTCCAATCAATATTTCCTAATGGGTTAGTAGCAAAAGAAGGTATGACAATTCCTATTGTTTAGTCAGGTTAAAAATTATAGATGAAATCGCATAGAGATTATATTCATGTCAAGAGCTAATCTCAGAAAGAGGCGTAGAGAAAGACCACATCTTTTTTTGTTGTTACTACTGATATTTTTGTGGAGTGCGAGTTGTGGTTGGGTTATGACAAAAATCTCTACTGCAACTGCTATTTCAGAAATTAATTCTGAATTAATTAGCAATGTTGATGTGGTTCCCCAAGGTTATCGGTTAGGACTATCTTTATATTTAGAGAGTTGTGCGACTTGTCATGTTGCAGTACCACCTCAAGTCCTCCCTACAGAAAGTTGGCAAATAATTCTCCGAGATTCTCAACATTACGGTGTACAACTCCCTCCTCTTATAGATCCACCCCGTCAACTTGTTTGGAAATATATACAGGTATCTTCTCGTCGCAAATCTCAGCAAGATGAGAGAATACCTTATAGAATTGCTAGTTCTCGTTATTTCAAGGCACTTCATCCAGGGATAGAACTTCCCCAAAAAGTAAATATCAAGGGTTGTGTTTCTTGTCATCCCAAAGTTCAAAATTTTGATTTTCGGACTCTCAGTTCAGAATGGACAGAATGAATTCAAAATTCAAAAGTTAAAAGTAATGGAAGTAGGAAAACAGGGTAAACTACCAGGCATCAAATCACAGATTATGATGTTGGCTTTCAGTAGCCCTCCAGTATATCCCATATAGTTAATTGTCTTGGTACAAAATCAAGATTGCTAACTTTACAAGATAACCAGGAGCCTCCAGGCTGGTTTACAGACAACCCCAAAGCAGCTATATTTTTAGCACCATTATAATCAGCATCGCCTTTCCATCCACAATTTTTGCAATGATAATCCTTACCATTCCGGTATGATTTACCTTTTGTAGGATGAATATGCAAACATTTATGACAAGTTTGGGAAGTGTAAGCTGGATTAACTAATATTAGTTTCACTCCATGCAACACACATTTATAAGTGAGAAACATCCGAAACTGATAAAATGCCCAGTTATTTAGATAACCTTCGTTCTTTCTTGCTCCTACGTTGCTGATTAATCCTAGTTCTAATGTTAGTTAAATCTTCAATGGCTATTGCAGTCTTATTAGTCGCTGCTTTCTTAACTAAATAAGTTGTTATTTGATGATTAATATGTTTTTGAAAGCGGCGTTCTTTGCCAGATAACCGTTGCTGTAGTTGCCGACATCTTCTCCTACTACTACGAGTGCCTTTAGCTGCTTTTTGTTCTAGAACTGCTCTCATTTGAGAATAATGATTTCTCTTATTTGTTATTTTCTTACCTGACCATGATTCATCTTCTGATGTTGTTGCAATATCTGTTCGGCCTAAATCAATACCAATTACTTTATCTGTATTTGTTGGCTCGGGCGCAATATTATCAATATGAATATTAATATAGTAACTGCCATCTTTTCTTCTACTTAATATAGCAGATTTCGGCTTACTACCTTTTAATATTCCACGTTGATAATTTCCAATGAGTAATTCAATTTTAGTTCTTTTGGTTAGCAGCTTTAGACTAACAATCCATTTTCTTGTATCTAGACTAAATGTTCTACTATCATAATCCACTGATGTCGGAGCAAAAGTTAATTCCTTTTTAATATGATTAGTTCTTGATGTTTTTCTATTAGAACATACTCGTCTAATGGCATGAATTGTTGTTTGTGCTGATAAATGAAACTTTTCTCTAACTGTATCGTACATTAAGGCTTGCACTGCTACATTGTTTGTCAATTTCTTATCACTATTTAAGTGAACATATTGGCAAGCATTCGCGTATTCTACCATTGTGGCATTCATTTCTTTTGCCAGTTCTGGTGATACCTTCAATTTGCAGGATATAGTCTTTATTTGTTTCATAGCTCTATCATACTTCAATAGGTGAAATAATAGTAATGAAACAGATATTAACATTACTTATAAATTCCTACCAACACTAAATTAAAAATTATAGTGCGGGACTCCTTTATTATTGTGGTTGAAAAACCATAAAAAACCTACCCCAGGGCAAACCTAAGTCTTTAAGTAAAAAGTCAAAAGTAAGCGAAAAAAGTGCCAGCTTTTCGGTCTATAGAGCTGCAAAAAGTTACCATTTTGAGCAGACAAGATTCGCTCTCTCAAACCTCCCGACACTTCCCACACTTCCCAGACTCCCCACCCCGATCCGGCTTGGTTTTAGACCCGTGAATTTTTGATAAAATAATTGATACCCATTTTTTAACAACCAAATAATTTTAAACTGACTAAACTCAGACAAGAATTATATTGACAAAATCAATAAAAAATGGTAATGGAAACAGCCATTTTGACAGTTAATAATTGAAATTTAACTTAGATAATAACTATGTTCAAAAAACTGCTAGGAGACCCCAACGCACGTAAACTCAAGAAATTTCAACCTTGGGTGACAGATATCAATATTCTTGAGGAAGATATTCAAAAGCTTTCAGATGAAGAGTTGAGGGCAAAAACGGGAGAATTTAGACAAGCTCTGGAAAAAGCAAAAACCAAGGATCAAGAAAAGGAAATATTAGAAGATATTTTACCTGAAGCTTTTGCAGTGGTTCGAGAAGCAGGAAAGCGAGTGCTGGGGATGCGACACTTTGATGTCCAACTATTGGGGGGCATCATTTTACATCAAGGCCAAATCGCAGAAATGAAAACTGGGGAAGGTAAAACTCTTGTTTCTACTTTGCCAGCATACTTAAATGGTTTAACAGGTAAGGGTGTTCATGTTATTACTGTTAATGACTACCTGGCGAGACGGGATGCGGAATGGATGGGACAAGTGCATCGGTTTCTGGGTTTAAGTGTGGGGTTAATTCAACAGGGTATGAACCCAGAGGAACGGAAAAGAAATTATGCCTGCGACATTACTTATGCTACTAACAGCGAGGTTGGATTTGACTACTTGCGTGATAATATGGCAACTAGCATGGATGAAGTAGTACAACGTCCATTTAATTTTTGCACTATTGACGAAGTTGATTCGGTATTGGTGGATGAGGCACGAACTCCTTTAATTATTTCTGGGCAGGTGGAAAGACCGAGTGAAAAGTATATTAAGGCAGCAGAAATTGCAGCAGCTTTGAGTAAGGACAATGAACATTATGAAGTAGATGAAAAAGCAAGAAATGTTTTATTGAGTGATGAGGGTTTTGCCGAAGCAGAACAATTATTGGGAGTACAAGATTTATATAATCCTGAAGATCCTTGGGCGCATTTTGTGTTTAATGCTTTGAAGGCAAAAGAGTTATTTATCAAAGATGTTAACTATATTGTGCGTGATGAGGAAGTTGTTATTGTTGATGAATTTACTGGTAGGGTAATGCCAGGACGACGTTGGAGTGATGGTTTGCATCAGGCGATCGAGGCAAAGGAAAGGGTGGATATTCAACCGGAAACTCAGACACTGGCAACTATTACTTATCAGAATTTCTTTTTGCTTTATCCGAAGTTGTCGGGAATGACGGGAACGGCAAAAACTGAAGAAACAGAATTTGAAAAGATTTATAATCTACAAGTAACGATCGTACCTACTAATAGACCAACTGGTAGAAAAGATTTATCAGATGTGGTTTATAAAACAGAGGTAGGAAAATGGAAGTCGATCGCTCAAGAATGTGCAGATATGCACCAAGAAGGTCGCCCGGTGTTAGTAGGTACAACGAGTGTGGAAAAATCGGAGTTACTATCTAATTTGTTAGGTCAACTGAAGGTTCCTCACCAACTCCTGAATGCTAAACCAGAAAATGTGGAGCGGGAATCAGAAATTGTGGCACAAGCAGGTCGTGGTGGTGCGGTAACTATTGCCACGAATATGGCAGGTCGAGGTACGGATATTATTTTGGGTGGAAATGCTGAGTATATGGCAAGGTTGAAACTACGGGAGTATCTGATGCCTAGAGTTGTGAAACCAGAAGATGATGATGCTATGGGTATGGTGCGCATACCAGGAGCGAAGAAGTCTAATTCAGCAAAAGGTTTTGGTCCTGAGAAAAAGGTGAAAACTTGGAAGGTTTCGCCTCAAATATTCCCTGTTAAGTTGTCGCCACAAACAGAGGGAATGTTGAAGTCAGCAGTAGATTTTGCGGTGAAAGAGTGGGGTGAAAGAGCGCTGCCAGAATTGGTGGTGGAAGATAAGGTGGCGATCGCTGCGGAAAAAGCTCCGACTGAAGACTCAGTTATTCAAAAGTTGCGGGAAGTTTATAATTTAATTCGCCAAGAATACGAAACTTACACAGAGAAGGAACACGATCAAGTAATAGGATCTGGTGGGTTGCACGTTATTGGTACTGAGCGCCACGAGTCACGGCGTATTGATAATCAGTTGCGGGGAAGAGCGGGGCGACAAGGTGACCCTGGTTCGACTAAATTTTTCTTGAGTTTGGAAGATAACTTATTACGGATTTTTGGTGGCGATCGTGTTGCTGGAATGATGCAGGCGTTTGGGGTTGAGGAAGATATGCCAATTGAGTCTGGGTTGTTGACTCGTTCGTTGGAAGGTGCGCAGAAGAAGGTGGAAACTTATTATTATGATATGCGGAAGCAGGTGTTTGAGTATGATGAGGTGATGAATAATCAACGTCGGGCGATTTATGCGGAACGCCGACGGGTATTGGAAGGTAGGGATTTGAAGGAACAGGTGATTAAGTATGCGGAGCAAACTATGGATGATATTGTGGAGGCGTATATTAATCCTGAGTTGCCTTCGGAAGAGTGGGAGTTAGATAAGTTGGTGGAGAAGGTGAAGCAGTTTGTGTATTTGTTGGCAGATTTGACGCCGGAGCAGTTGTTCGATTTGTCGATGGAGGATATTAAGACTTTTATGCACGAGCAAGTGAGGAATGCTTATGATATTAAGGAGGCGCAGGTGAATCAGATTCGTGGTGGTTTGATGCGGGATGCGGAACGTTTCTTTATTTTGCAGCAGATTGATACTTTGTGGCGGGAGCATTTGCAGCAGATGGATGCGTTGCGGGAGTCGGTTGGTTTGCGGGGTTATGGGCAGAAAGATCCGTTGATTGAGTATAAGAGTGAGGGTTATGAGTTGTTTTTGGATATGATGACGGATATTCGGAGGAATGTGGTTTATTCTATGTTCCAGTTCCAACCGCAACCTGCTGTGGAGACTGCGGCAGCGGAGACGGTGTAGTTTTGATTAATGGATAATGGATAATTGATAATTATTTGATTGCTAACTTTTGTACTAAATTGAAGACTTTTGCATTCAAAAAGTTTGCTTGTTACTCAAAGTTTAAAATTTTAATCATTATCAATTATCAATTGGTAAAAATTGATGGTTTCGAGTGGGGGGTATTCTGAGGTTTACCTCCACTTTTTTTTCAGTTATCAGTTAACAGTAAAAAAAAACATAGAAAAAAAACCACAGAAACCGGGTTGATATTAAATGCCTCACTACCTAATATCTACCTCCCATAAACCCGGTTTCTTATAAGGAAAAAAAACCACAGAAACCGGGTTGATATTAAATGCCTCACTACCTAACATCTACCTCCCATAAACCCGGTTTCTTATAACGTAGGCAAAATACCTACCGGGAAAAATCACAAATCATTTTGTTGACTAAACCAATGCTGAATTAAATTAGTTAAGGGTTGAATCATGGTCATATTTTTAGCATTAAGAATAGCCTTAAGGGTTTTTTTCAGTTGTGTTAGAAGACTAACTTTTGGTTGGGAAGTTTGATTTTCTGCAAGGTTTTCAGTATGGATATCTTGGTATCCGAAAAAAATGCCGAATTGTCTAATAATCATAGTTTTTCAAATCCTTTATTTTTGATTAGTGAGTTTAGGATTAATCCTTACTTTCTAGTTTGATTTGTTTGTGTTGTTTTGCCAAGAGTTGCACAAGTTGTATATGTTCAACTGGTTGAACGTGCAACGGTTGAACAAGAGTTGAACAAGTTTTAGTTTAGAATAGAGAAAATTTTGTAAAAATCAAGAATGACAAGACCTAAAAAGTTTAAAAAGGTAGGAGAAAAATTTAAAGAGCTATTATTTGAAACTAAACGCTTTAAATCTCAAAATGAACTGTCAAGGGAAAGTGGTTTAGATAAAGACTATATTTCAAAGGTAGTTAATGGATATATAAGAAGTCCTGGATCTGAGAAAATTAAACAAATAGCTGAAGCTTTTGCAAAAAAAAGTGGATTGTCTGTAGATGATGAAATGGCTGAATTAACAAGATTATTTGCTAATGATGGTAATAGTTTTAATCAAGAGGAACAGGAGCGATCACTCTCTGAAAATACTCCAAAAAATGAAGTGCAGCTTGTAGAAAAAATATCACCCACAAAATATATTTTTTCAGAGATAAATAATTCAGAAAATGATATTGATGGTTTGGTTCAAAAAATCAAATATAAACGAGATGAAAGCACTAAATTTCACCATAGAAAACTAGATATTTTATGGACAAGAGAAATTAAAATAACGAAAAGTTATACAATTTATACAGATGAAAATATTTTAGAAAATTCTAATAATCCAAGATGGTTAGAAATTTCTGATTTACTGAAAAATTTTGAACTAGAGCAGATAAACTTAGAAGAATTTGATCGATTAGAATGGAGTCAAACTATTAGAAAAAAATCAGGATTAGAGGTTTTAGAGGTTGTTGAAAAATATAAGTTTCGGAAAAGCTTTCTTCTTATTAGAATAGTCGATTTCTGATATTAGCTTTAACTCCAGAAGATTTGTTCCGAGTGGCAGAAATTTTGGAGATATATCAAGACAGTAGAATTGATGAGTGTAGATGCTAGCGTCATGGCAATAGCAGAACGTTTGGAAATACGAAAGTCTTGACTTTGGATAGAAGAGATTTTCAGCTATTTCGACCTAAGCATTGTCAATTTTTTGAGATTATGCCGTAAATTTTTATAAATATCCATTAAAATTAAGTAAATTTAGTAAATAATAGTAATGGCAAGTACAATAGTTAGCGATCAAGGGCAAATAACTATTCCTGAAGAAATAAGGGACTACCTTAAACTGAATGCAGGAAGTAAAATAGAATTTGTTATTGATGAACAAGGACAGGTTAAAATAATTCCTCTGAAATTCTCTGTGGAAGACTTGTCGGGTATTCTACATTATCCTGGAATTGAGAAAGCAACCATTGAGGATATGGAAAACGCGATTCAGGAGGCAGCTATTGATTGGAGTTGATACCAATATTCTAGTTCGCTATTTGACTAGAGATGATGAACTTCAGTGGCAGAAAGCACTCTTAATTCTTAGAGAAAATCAGGAATTACGCATAATCATACAACTCACTATTAACAGAAAGAGCGATGCAAATCCAAGACTACTTCAATTTCCTAGCGCCTGATGATATCCGCATCAAAGGTAGCCGCATTGGTATCGAAAGTGTTCTCTATGAATACATTTATCGTGCGAAAACTCCCGAAGAAATTGCTGAACAATTTCAGACTATTACCCTGGAAGATGTTTACGCCACCATCCTCTATTATTTACATAATAAAGAGGAAGTCAGAACATACTTAGCTGACTGGCTAGAGTTTTGTCGCCAACAACGGGAAGAGCAAATGCGTAATCCTTCCCCAGCACGGCAGAGGTTTCGGCAATTGGCAATAGATGTTCAGCAAGAGTATATTGAGTCAGGGAACACTGTATGACGATTCAATATTTACTTGATGAGCATATCGCCCCCCTGTACCGGACCCAACTGGTGCGTCAAGCACCCGATCTTGTTGTCAGAATGATTGGCGATCCAGACGCTCCTCCCAAAGGAACTCTTGATCCAGAGATTTTAATTTGGTGTGAGACTCATAATTTCGTTTTAGTGACAAACAATCGAAAATCTATGCCTAAACACCTGGCAGATCATCTTACAGAAGGTCACCATGTACCAGGGATTTTTATCATCGATCCATCCAAAAATATTGGTGAAATTCTCACAGAGTTAATCATTATTGCGGGAGTTTCCTTTCTCAATGAATATCAAGACAGACTTGAATACTTACCATTGAGCAAATAATAAGATATTGATACACCGCTTGTAGGGGCGAACGGTTGTTTGCCCCTACTAGGTATGGTATTTCTGCGTAAAGTCCTGATAATTAATTACCCAGTTTGTCACTCGTTAATATGATGTACCCAGGATGCTCCGCAGTTATTAGCAGCATCCACAAGTCGCCTATCTGCAGTCCAAAAATGTGCTTGTTGTGATTCTGCCAAAGCTAAGTAAGCAGCATCATAAGCAACGGTTTGGTTGAGTCGAACAGACCATTCTAGAGCAAGCTGATGTAATCTAAGTGTAGGTAGGATTTCTGTGATTCCCATAGCCAAAATAGATTGGAGTGCAGCGATCGCTTGTTCGGAAGATATTCTGCCGATCGCCATTCCCTTGCGGAGACTGGAAACTATTTCTTAGCTCCACAAACTAGGAACTATTAATTCGGCATTTTCTTCTTGCCACTGCTGCGTCTTTGCCAAAGAAACTGATGTATAGGGTAGGGCGATCGCCAAAGCCAAAATTATATTTGAGTCCGGTACAATTTTCATAGTTCCCCTGTAATTATTTTCTCAATTTGCTCTTCTCGTTCGGTTCTAACTTCCGCAACCAGATCGCCAGAATAGATGCCATGAGTTTCTTGGATTTCTGCTCGGAGGGAATTTAAACATTCTAAAGCTTTTTGAGGTTAGCGATCGCTTTAACCAGAGATTCCATCGCTTCTTTGTTTCAGGGTTTCTAATCCCAGACGCACTACTTCCACAGCAACTTCAGAGAGTGTCTGATGCTTTTGAGTCGCTAACTGGAGTAGGGTATCGTACTGTTCTGGTTCTAAAACCAGTAGGGGATATAGATATTTTGTCATCTCATTCTGTGAACATAAATGTTTTGGGAATGCTTCCTATTATCTCATTATTTTGAGTAAATCCTAAACAATAAACCGGGTTGATTACCCTGATTATTCAAATTTGGAAATTTCGTCGATAAACCCGGTTTCTGCGTAACTCCTAGATTTATCAAAAATTTTCAACTCTATTTCCATTTATGAAAATAGTGTGTTATTCTGTAATCATGGGAAAAAGTACGCGCAGATAGAGTCACTTGTAAAACAATTATGACTTACACACCCAAACAAGAAACCGGGTTTACTGCTCTGATTATTAAAATCGCAAAATTTCCTGCATAAACCCGGTTTCTGCGTAAGTCCTAACTATCAAAACTATGTCGAGAGCAATAATATGACAAATATATCCGTTCAACATGAACCACCACTTCCAGCAAAGTCAACTTTGCCTACCATGTACGACTTACCAAGCGAAAACCCGGAGGAACCTGGTTTGCCAGACCAATTTCACTACTTTCAACCTCAACTTTTAGACCAAACTTTTCAACCTCGCAACTGGTCTCCCGATCTTTTATTTTGTGGCGTTGATATGAATCTCTACTACGATGTCAAACATCCTAAATGGTACAAACGCCCAGACTGGTTTGCAGTTGTGGGAGTGCCAAGGTGGTATGAACAATCGGATATGCGCTTGAGTTATGTAGTTTGGGACGAAAAAATTAACCCGTTGGTAGTAGTCGAGTTATTATCTCCGGGTACAGAAGATGAAGATTTGGGAGAGACAATAGCAGAAAAGGGAAAACCTCCTACTAAATGGGAAGTTTACGAGAGGATTCTCCGAGTACCTTATTATGTTACTTTCAGTCGCTATACTAATGAAATTAAGGCGTTTCATTTGGTAGGCGATCGCTACCAAAGAGCAGAGTTGAATGAGGGGCGTTTGTCGGTTCCGGAGGTAGAACTCAGTCTGGGTTTGTGGCAGGGTAGTTACAAGAAGAGAGATAGACTTTGGTTGCGGTGGATGACTCCGGAAGGAGATTTGATACCGACGATAGAAGAGAAGGAAGCAAAAGCTCAAGAGGAGGCAGCAGTAGCTAAACAACAAGCTACCAATGCCGAACAACGAGCTACCAATGCTGAACAACGAGCTACCAATGCTGAACAGGAGGCCACAGTAGCTAAACAACAAAAGGAGCGCTTGGCAGCAAAACTGCGAGAGTTGGGTATCGATCCTGACGATTTGAGTAGCTAAACAACAAAAGGAGCGCTTGGCAGCAAAACTGCGAGAGTTGGGTATCGATCCTGACGATTTGAGTTAAATAGTTTTTTTGTAGGTTGGGTGAGGCAGTACACTACTCAAGCTAAAATAGCAGTAATGCTCTGTACCACTAGAGCGAACTCTTTGGTTGAAGAGTTGATATCAAATCCGGTAGTATTAGTATAGAAAAGCAGAGAAAATGGGTTTGTATCAAATGCTCTTGTACGGACGTTGCTTGAGCATTAATGCGTTTTCATATAAGAAATGCTCCTATTCCATGTCGCGTAGCGTTAACGGAGTTGTGCTTTAGCTAAACGTCCTTACCGTTGACCTCCCACAAACCCGGTTTCTGATAACACTCTGAAACAAGCGGATTTGATATGAGAGATGGGCAGGGAGCGATCGCTATCCAAACCAGCAAAAGTAACAATTGACTCTGTAAACTCCTGCAATTGTAGGGGTTTCGTTTCCAAACCCCTACCTAGGTTGCGTGAATTGTAGCAATGCTACTGGATTTGATATAAAAAGTCCTCAGCGACAATAGGAAGCAAGCAATTTTGCACTACCCCTGAGATTTCTTCCTTCCAAGAGTTCCAGTCGCAATGATCTACAATAACTAATTATTGGGATTAGATATTACCAGACAAACATGACTACTTTCAATTTGATACACCAAAACCTACAGACAAACCTGGAGACAACTTGAAATCGCGCTCTCGAAGGTGACAACCTATCTCCAGGAGAGGCACTTTTATTGTTATCCCCCACTCCTCCACTCCTCCACTCCCCAACTCCCCAACTCCCCAACTCCCCCAATCCCCCAATCCCCCAATCCCCCACTCCTTAAAAAAGACTTTTTCAGCAAACCCTAACTAGCATCCTGTAATTCTCCTGGACTTACAGACAATATTTTAGTTTCTAAACCACGTTTGACCGAAATTTTTAGAGGTTTACCAATTTGACTTTCCTGAACTATATTCTGTAATTCTTCAGCACTGGTAATTTTTTTACCATCAATTTCTGTAATCACATCCCCACGTCGTAAACCACCTTTAGCTGCTGGACTACCAGAAATTATCTGTGCGATTAAAACACCATCAATTTCAGGCAACTGTATTAAAGAATTAGGATTTTCATTTAACTTCTGAATGATTTCTGGAGTCAATGTAATCATCCGCACCCCAATATAAGGATGAGGTATACTTTCCCCTTTTACTAATTTTTCTTGAATCACCTTTGCTCGATCCATAGGTATCGCAAACCCAATACCTTGCCCATCTGCACGAATAGCTGTATTAATACCAATCACTTCTCCCTGGGAATTTAACAACGGACCCCCAGAGTTACCGGGATTAATGGCGGCATCAGTTTGAATAAAATCAAGACGTTTATCAGGAATACCAACTTCCGAACTGGCACGGTTTAGGGAACTGACAATACCCAAAGTAACTGTATTATCTAATCCTAGGGGATTTCCGACAGCGATCGCCCAATCCCCAACTTTTACCCGTTCAGAATTTCCTAAAGGTGCAACAGGCAAGTTTTCTCCATCAATTTTGATTACTGCTAGATCGGAAGGTTCATCCAAACCTCTAACTTCTCCTTCAAAACTACGCCCATCTTTCAGCTTGACTGTAACTGTATCTGCACCTTTAACAACATGAGCATTAGTCAAAATAATTCCACTGCTATCAGTAATAAATCCCGAACCTTGTCCCCGTTGTTGATACTCTTTGGGAAACTGGGGAAAACTCTCTCCAAAAAAGCGACGGAAAGATGGATCGTTAAAAAAATTAGGTAAGTTACGTTCTACTGTTCGTTCTGTATCTATGCGCACAACAGCGGGTCCTATTTTCTCAACTGCAGTGGCAACAAAGCTATCAGCGTTCACGGGGACTTTTGCGATTCTAGGGGTATTTGTATTTACTGCTAGCTGAGGTTGATTTTCCGTAGTTTGTCTGTTGTCTGTGGGCAGAAATACTCTGGGAAAAGTGCGTATGGCGGTTAAAGTTAGACCTGTACTTAAGGCTATAGCGACTACATAACCACCTATTTGAGGTGTAGCTGAGTTTTTTCGATCTGAAATTTTCATGGTATATTTTTATGTGAGGTAATTAAGTCAGGACTTACGCAAAGTTCCAAATCATACACCTTATGTAGGGGCGAATGGCATTCACCTTCTAGTAGATATGCTGATTCTGGGTAAGTCATGTAAGTTAATAACAGGACTTACCCAGTATGACGAAAATACGTCATTGCAACCGACAGGGAAGCAATCTCAAATCGTGGTTTTTCGTACCTCATGCGTAAGTCCTGAATAAGTAAAAGTTCAGGAGTATTTTTTATAATTATAGACATCAAACTAAAATATCTTAAATTCCTAATTTTTCTACTCCCAACTTTCAGGAATACTTGGTAAAACTTTTGAGATTTTATAGAATTTGGTAGAAAAAATATGGCCGAAAAAAAATATTAATTTGGGGTTGACAATTTGTAGGCTTAGGGTTATTATTAAAAGTAACGTGAGTAGTGTAAAGAACCTCGACAAATGAATAGCTGTAGTTTTTTAGTCATTTCTAGTATTTTAGGAGTGGTTAAAGGGTTGTTTTTCATCTTTGCATGGTACCCCATCGACGCGGGTCAGAGAATCGCTGAAACCCTGATTATTTCGTTGACCCCCGTCGATGCCATGCTGGGAGAGGGTTTGAGGGCTGTCATTTTGGCAAAATTTGCCTTGTTGATTTTTTAATCAAAGGGGTGCGTCGATTTTGGGGTCTGAAAGCCTTATTCTGTCGTGGTTCTAAAACCGAACTCTCTAGTGCTTCGTTTGAAGCGGAATTAATGGAAACCGTGGAGTGTCGAAACTTAATTCAGATTCAACTATAAAACTCTAGTGCTTCGTTTGAAGCGGAATTAATGGAAACATTAAATTCATTCACTTTATTTGGGACTATTTCACTTACTCTAGTGCTTCGTTTGAAGCGGAATTAATGGAAACTCCCTTGAGCTGTTTTTTTGAGGGAGCGAGCATGATTTTGACTCTAGTGCTTCGTTTGAAGCGGAATTAATGGAAACAAATGTTGTCAATGGAGCTTCAGCATGTGAAGCAAAACTCTAGTGCTTCGTTTGAAGCGGAATTAATGGAAACATTATGACACCCAAAAATTCTGGAAGATCACTGGTTGCCTCTAGTGCTTCGTTTGAAGCGGAATTAATGGAAACATCCAGCACCGTTTTGGTGCCCAAAGACAATACTGCTTTGCTCTAGTGCTTCGTTTGAAGCGGAATTAATGGAAACCAAATGTGACAGCAACAACAACCAAAACACCAGATACTCTAGTGCTTCGTTTGAAGCGGAATTAATGGAAACAAGTGTGACCATGGCCACGCGATCATGCTATAGAGCACTCTAGTGCTTCGTTTGAAGCGGAATTAATGGAAACTACAATGTCTACAACTCATCATATGGTAGCGTAGAACTCTAGTGCTTCGTTTGAAGCGGAATTAATGGAAACTTTGATTCTAGCTTTCATTGTTTTTTGCTCTTAAGAGCTCTAGTGCTTCGTTTGAAGCGGAATTAATGGAAACGAGTTGATGAATCCTTTCTTGTAGGCCGTCAGGGACTCTAGTGCTTCGTTTGAAGCGGAATTAATGGAAACACAGCATCATTAACTAACGCCTGTTCTGTAACACCTAGTCTCTAGTGCTTCGTTTGAAGCGGAATTAATGGAAACTTTTGGTCATCGTCATATGTTTCAGATATATGCTCCTCTAGTGCTTCGTTTGAAGCGGAATTAATGGAAACAACTCTTTAGAGGGTTTTTCTTGGTTTTTGTCTTTTGACCTCTAGTGCTTCGTTTGAAGCGGAATTAATGGAAACACAAAATCAAATGAGATAATACTAATGTCTATAGGAATCTCTAGTGCTTCGTTTGAAGCGGAATTAATGGAAACTTAATGTAGATGGTAGGGTAGTTATTACCCACTACTACTGCCTCTAGTGCTTCGTTTGAAGCGGAATTAATGGAAACAAGCTGATTGCCTCTCCAATAATGGGATCAAAATTCTCTAGTGCTTCGTTTGAAGCGGAATTAATGGAAACTTTATGCCTCTCTACCATAGAGGTTGAGGGCCATTACTCTAGTGCTTCGTTTGAAGCGGAATTAATGGAAACTCTGGAATGGTTAGCTCCCCAATTGTACTCTTTAACTCTAGTGCTTCGTTTGAAGCGGAATTAATGGAAACCTCGAGCCTTCAGACTCTTCAGAACGCCCTCCTGACTCTAGTGCTTCGTTTGAAGCGGAATTAATGGAAACTGTTTGGTCTTTTCTTACTTTAACCATTGTGCCTCCTCTAGTGCTTCGTTTGAAGCGGAATTAATGGAAACTCCAAATGAAATCTGCAACAATTAGCACAATCACTAAACTCTAGTGCTTCGTCTGAAGCGGAATTAATGGAAACTCCATTACCTTGTAACCAAGCAAACATATCTCCCCCACTCTAGTGCTTCGTCTGAAGCGGAATTAATGGAAACGTCTTCACCAAAAATAATTTGGTTTGTAATATGTCCTCTAGTGCTTCGTCTGAAGCGGAATTAATGGAAACGAGGGAGGGGCAATCACTACAGTCTCTTCAGATGGAGGCTCTAGTGCTTCGTCTGAAGCGGAATTAATGGAAACAAGAAGACATCCCCGATATTGGCTTCAAAGGAGTTAACTCTAGTGCTTCGTTTGAAGCGGAATTAATGGAAACATTTGTTGCTTTTCTTTTTCGCTCATTTCTGCAACTGCTTCCCTCTAGTGCTTCGTTTGAAGCGGAATTAATGGAAACAAAATGAAAGGTTTCACCCCCGCAACGTAATATTAGTAAGGCTCTAGTGCTTCGTTTGAAGCGGAATTAATGGAAACACAAAAGCTTCCCTTCCATGGAAAGCGTCTCGGTTTCTCTAGTGCTTCGTTTGAAGCGGAATTAATGGAAACATTAGAATGGTTTGGCATAATCGCAAAATTCCATACTCTAGTGCTTCGTTTGAAGCGGAATTAATGGAAACGTTTAGCACTGGTACGCTTAAAGGCAGTACCAAATGCTCTAGTGCTTCGTTTGAAGCGGAATTAATGGAAACGTAACAGCTACGATGAAGAACACCATAACTAGGACTCTCTAGTGCTTCGTTTGAAGCGGAATTAATGGAAACTTGAGCGATGTGATAATTTTCACCAGGTGTGAAGAGAATCTCTAGTGCTTCGTTTGAAGCGGAATTAATGGAAACTTTCTACCTTCAAGCCAATCAAAAAGACCTAAGGCCTCTAGTGCTTCGTTTGAAGCGGAATTAATGGAAACGTGATTTGCAGTTTTGACAGTCCCATTACTGACTACTCTAGTGCTTCGTCTGAAGCGGAATTAATGGAAACTTCTTCCGTTGAGAAACAAGAAAACCTCCTCTAAACTTGAGGAGGTTTTTTTTGCCTAAATTGTTCTAGAAAACCCTATTTATATAGCACTAAGCAAATAGGTTAAGACATTTCTAAATGCTCAAATACTCAACAAGTTGGTGAAGAAATTGGAAAAGAGCAAACCAAGCAATTTAAGCTACTGAAAAATCAGTTAAATGCCTACTTTTTGGACGAATAAATCCCAAAACAATATCTTCTTGAGGAATCTCCAATTCTAAAAATTCTAAAGCAATTCCCCCTTCAGTTCCATCTGATTCTATCCAGATTTTTTCTCCTACAATTCGTAGATGCAAAACAACTAAATTAGTTGGTTTTTTCTCCAACACGAGTCCAAGTAGGATAAGCAAACTGATACGCCTTAATATTGACAAAACCTGCTGCTTGCAGTAACTTATCAGGGTCAACCTTTAGCCATTGCTCTTTATAGGGTTCAAAAAAGCCTCTGTATGAGTGCAAGTCGCCTGGGAGCGTATCTGTTACAACTAACCGACCACCTGGAGAAAGAATTCGCCAGCATTCTGCGAGGATAATTTGCTTAATTTCATCAGGACATTCATGGAGAAGATAAGTCATATTGAGGGCGTCAACTGAATTATCTGGCAATTCGGTTTTTTCCACTAAACCGTGTTTCCAATGTAGATTTGGAATATCCTTGTGGTAAAGACGACCAACTACAATCATAAACGGAGAAGCATCCCATGCCGTTACTGTAGCAGAAGGGAAATAACGAGCAATAGCTGCTGCATCATCTCCAATACCTGCTCCCAAGTCTAAAATGTGGCGAGCATCTTGAGGAAATAATTGGGCGATTTCGTCTCTGACTCCCAATGATTTCTGTGGATGAGCATTTTCTAAAACCGCTTCCATTGCTACTCGATTACCAACTGCAGCAGTTTCCGACAACCATCCTCCCAGAACACTATGAAAAGGTTGGAGGTAGTATTGAGGATATTGAATTGGTTGAAAAGTAGATAATTCTGATTCCCAATCAATCTCGCCTAAATTTGGTGCTTCCTGAAACTGCATCCTTGTTATGACTCGCATCATCCCATCTTTAGGCGCGGAAGAATATAATTCAGTTTGAATCTGTTTTCTCTGTGTGTCAAAATCTAGATTTTTCCAAGCAGGATCAGGTTGTGATGCTAAATTGCTGAGAATTTGATCGATGGTAGTTGCTGCAATTTCCATAATTTTTTTTCTTTTTAAAAGTTTTTGAGCTGAACTTTCTTTTTTGTAGAAACGTTCCTATGATATTTTGTAAGTAGTCGAGTAGGGTGCATTAGGCACACACTACAAAACGATTGAACTGTCAAATATTACTACGTTGTGTCGCAGGGTACCGTTGAGTTGTAGCAGACCAACATATCTAAAATGGTGCGTTAGGAAGGATTCCTAAATATCTTTCACGGCCTAAAATTTAGCCATCTAACGCACCCGATAAGTTTTGCCATAATTATCAGCTCAAGTCATTTCAGTTAACTGATAACTGATGACTGATAACTGATAACTGTATTTAGCGTTTCACCAATTTCTTACTCAGTTTCCGCAACCGCACCGACTCCGGCGTAATTTCTACCAATTCATCGGGTCCGATATATTCTAACGCCCGCTCCAAACTCATATCCACAGGCGCTTGCAACTGCACCAGTTCATCCCCAGTTGCAGAACGATGGTTAGTCAACTGCTTACTTTTGCAAACATTCAAATCCAAATCTTGAGGACGGTTATGCTCTCCCACAATCATACCCTTATACACTTTTGTACCAGGCGTAATAAAGAACACCCCACGATCTTCAGCATTTTTCAAAGCATAAAAAGTCGCCACACCTTCCTCAAATACAATAATGACTCCATTGCGTCGAGCTTCAATTTCACCAACCAACGGACGATAATCTAAGAAACTGTGGTTCATAATACCTTCCCCACGAGTAAGACGCATAAACTCACCCCGGAAACCAATCAAACCACGAGCAGGAACAGAAAAATCTAACTGAGTCCGACCATTTGTACCCACCTGCATATTCTGCATTTCGCCTTTGCGCTGACCTAGTCTTTCGATGCAACCACCGACTGCATCTTCAGGAACATCCATCACCAATAATTCAAAAGGTTCGCATGGTTGACCATTTACTTCCCGGTAAATAACTTGAGGTTGCGCCACCTGAAACTCATAACCTTCACGACGCATAGTTTCAATCAGAATACCCAAGTGCAGTTCCCCACGACCAGAAACAGAAAATTTCTCTGGAGAGTCAGTTTCTTCTACTCGTAATGCAACATTAGTTTCTAACTCTCGCATCAAGCGATCGCGCACTTGTCGAGAAGTTACAAATTTTCCTTCCTTACCTGCAAAAGGAGAATCATTTACAGAGAAAGTCATTTGTAGAGTAGGTTCATCTACCTTAATCAGAGGTAAAGCTTGAGGTTCATTAGGACAAGTAATAGTTTCACCAATATTAGCATCACTAAAACCAGCAACTGCCACAATATTACCAGCAGTAGCTTCTGCCACTTCAATGCGCGCCAAACCTTCAAACCCCATTAACTTTGAGATTTTGGATTTGACAATTGTGCCATCTTCTTTGACAATAGCAGCTTGTTGCCCACCTCTAATCGTGCCATTGTGGATACGACCTACTACTATTCTGCCTAAATATTCTGAATAGTCGAGAGTAGTAACTTGTAACTGTAGAGGTTTTTCAGGGTCTCCCACTGGAGGAGGAACATGGTCTAAAATAGAATCGAATAAACACTGCATATCTTGGGACTCTGTTTCCAGGTCTTTTTTGGCGTAACCTGCCAAACCAGAGGCAAATAGATAAGGAAAATCACATTGGTCATCATCTGCACCCAGTTCGAGAAATAGGTCAAGAACTTTATCAACAGCAGTGTGGGGATTCGCTCGGGGACGGTCGATTTTGTTAACGATAACAATGGGCCGTAAACCTTTTTCGAGGGCTTTTTTGAGGACAAAGCGAGTTTGAGGCATTGGGCCTTCATTGGCATCCACAATTAGTAAACAACCGTCCACCATCCCCAGGACTCGTTCTACTTCTCCACCAAAGTCAGCGTGACCGGGAGTATCAACGATATTTATCAGAGTATCTTTATATTTGACGGCGGTATTTTTAGATAGGATTGTAATTCCACGTTCCCGTTCTAGGTCGTTGGAGTCCATGACACAATCAGGAACTTCTTCACCTTCCCGGAAGATACCTGACTGTTTAAGGAGCGAGTCAACTAGGGTAGTTTTGCCGTGGTCAACGTGGGCGATGATGGCTACGTTGCGAATAGGAAGAGACATAAGAAGTTTCTATTACAGATATTAGTGTTAAGTTTCTTTAACTATTGTAGTTGATGAAAGGACTAATATTTGCAAGTCAAAAGTCAAAATAAAAAAGTCAATAGCTCAACAAGCAAGTGAGTTTATTGCTCTGATTTTTGTTTTTCAGGAAATGCTCTAAGTTACAGCGCTTTTCAAATTGATCAACCACAGTAGGGGCAAATGGTATTTGCCCTGACAGGGTTTTAGTTATGACAATGTGGTTCACTCGTCTGAAAAGCGCTGTAAAGTAAAGCTAGTAGTTGGACTTTAGCCCAAAGTTGAAAGATAGCAATCTGTGTATAGGTTGTCACAACCTAAATCAAAAACTAGAAATAAGCTCTGAAACTCTTACCCATTGCCTAATTCTCAAAATGTATGTTAATTTTCTACTTATTCCTAATTCCCTATTTTCTCAGGACTATAGTTTTTCTTAGAACTTTGTACTGTCCAGGTAATTATTAATTGTTAATTATTAATTATTAATTATTAAATATGTCTTTACCATCCTCATTAGAACGTATTGTAAAAAAATTTCAAAGGGCATCTTCTAATAAGTTACGCTACGAACAATTACTTTGGTATGCCAAAAAGTTACCTGATTTGCCTGAAGCTGAAAAGATACCAGAAAATAAGGTTTATGGTTGTCAATCTCAGGTATATGTTACTGCTAATTTAGATGATGGAAAAGTTTTTTATCAGGGGGATTCTGATGCTCAGTTAGTTAAGGGATTAGTGGCTTTCTTAATTGAGGGTTTGAATGGATTAACACCTGAAGAAATTGCTGAAATAACTCCAGATTTTATTCAAGAAACAGGTTTAAAAGCCAGCTTGACTCCTTCTCGTGCTAATGGTTTTTACAATATTTTTCAACTGATGAAAACTAAAGCTAATTTTTAAGCAATTAATAATTAACAATTAATAACTAATAATTAGTTATTTGGTAATAATTCAGCTTGTTTCATGGATTTTAGCTGAATTAGCATAATAAGGAATAATTGCGTTATTTCTAGGAAAGTTTTTATAGATAAAATAAATTACAAAAGGAGCAGATACAGCTATCAGAAAAATTCTTTGACTTAATAAACCTTGGATATAATTTTGGTAAACTTCAACAGAAACAAACGCATTTCTTTCTGTTTCTGGTGTGAAGAAAAAATCTATACCATTGAAAATTGCAACCAGAGTGTTATAAAAGAAATGAGAAATGATTGGTGAAATCAAATTGTTATTTTTAAAGTATAAAATTGAGTAAATTAAACCGCTGACAAATAAAGGGATAATATCGTATCTAAAATGATAGAGGGCAAAGAATAAAGATGAGGCTATAACCCCTGTTTTTATCCCCCACTTCAAAACCCATTTCTGCATAACTACTCCGCGAAAAAAAAATTCTTCTATCAAAGGAGCAAAGAACATAGCTAAAAAACACCATAATACCATTTCTAAAAGATTCGTATAACTTCTATCATTTATGAAATATTCTACATATTTTGGAAAGATAAATGATAACTGATATAACATTAAAGAACTTAAACTTATATTAAAAGCAAAACGCATAACAGTTATAACTAAAGTTGACTTTAAGTTGATAGGGTTATTATGCCCAATAATTTGATTAATATCAAATTTCAACTCTTTCATTTTTGCCAACAAAGCAATTGCATAAACGAGCCATAAAATAATATTAATAGACTGTTTTACAAGGGTAGATTCTGTTAAATATTTGGATAAAAAGAAAGTTAAAGGAGATATTAATAAAGGAATCCCTATAAATACAGACAAAGATATTTCGGGAATATTAACTTCCTCAAAAGACGTATTTTCTGAGTTGTCAGATTCAACATAAATTTTGTCTCTCTTAGAAGGGAGAAAAAAGAAAATCGGCAAAATTAACAAGCTGAATATTCCTAACCATCCCCACTTAGAAGAATATCCTTTGCTTTTTACATAAAGAAAGCATCCTTTTACAAAAATTACATACCCGACTAGAAATGAAATCAATATGAATAAAGCTAAGGCTAAATTATCATCGCTCTTAGAATTTTCATAACCCGGATATAGAAGTCCCACGCTTATCAAAGGAATTAGTTTTAAGCTAAGTCCTAATAAAATTTTATCTAGAGCTTTTTCTTTCAAGCTTTTCATATTATAAATCTCACAAATAAAGTAAATTGGTTGGAGAGTTATTCCTGTTTATTAATAAAAATATTAATCTTACTTCAGCTAATAGCTGAATGTTTAAAGCTATATAGCACTACGCATTAAGGTTAGGACATTTCTAAATCCTGTTTGCGCAGCATGACCTAGGAAAAGCCTTTGAAAGTCTACTGTTCCCTCTCTTGGTCAGCATTCCCTCTCTTGGTCAGCATTCCCTCTCTTGGTCAGCATTCCCTTGCGCCTATCGGCGGCAGGGGGTCTGACCGCTTGCGCCTGTCGGCGACGCGGGGTCGCACCGCTGTTCCCAGTTAAGTGTTCCCTATTAACGCTTCGCGTAGCGCTATAGTATGATTTTCTGAACCGGAATATAAAAATATTGACTTTTGTCTATACTTATGCTATACAAGAGAATCTCAGATTATGGGTTGTTTTTTATGGCCACAACTATAGTCCTACCCAATTTATATTGGGATATCTATAAAAAATGCTAAAACTCAGTCAAGGATTACTTCTGCCTTCTGCCTTCTGCCTTCTGCCTTCTGCCTTCTGCCTTAATTTAGTCTTTTTTTAAAAAAACCTAGACAATTCTATTTGAACGAGTTTAGAATAAGGTAGTTTGATTTAATTATCAAATCAGTTTTCAAAAAAAAGTTATATTATATATTATTATAATAGATGATTGGCGGAGGAAACATTAAAAGTATGGACATGGAAGCCCTGAGAGAACGTGCGGGACTGACCCGTGCCGAGGTAGCAGATAGGTTAGGCATCAGCGAAACCAGTGTTCGTAACTGGGAGACAGGGCGTACAGAACCAACAATGACTCCCCAAAAGTTCCTGGAAATTCTGGATATTCTAAAATGCACTCCAGAAGAATTAGCTGTAGCTAGTGATAAATCTATCAGTCAACGTCACAAACGTAAACCAGGTAGACCAAGAAAAGTTACGGATAACAATAATGGACTAAATGAGGTAGAAACCACAGAATCGGCAACTGGCCATTAAAGATTTGCCGACCAATATAGCGCTCTGCGCAAGTCATATAGGGGAGTCGTTGGATTGGCCACGTACAGTCAGAAGTTAGAAGTAGTCTCTGAATGAGTTTCAAAATTTAACAATGTTAGCTGCTATGCTTCAAGTAGCCATAACATGGGCAAGGCAAACTTTACTCTTGATAGCGACATATCTGAGCACCTTAAATTCTTACTTTTAACTTTTGACTTTCTTGAACAATTCGACCTGAAAAATTATAACTTTTGACTTTTGACTTTTGACTTTTGACTTTCTGGAGAGGAGTTTTAGGTGAAAATTTTGAATAAGCTGGGTCTATTTAAAAAAACACGAGACGAGGCAAAATTGCCAGTAGATGATATTCCTGAAGCTGTAAGAGACGAATACGAAGGTGCTAAACAGCAACCTGTTCAGGTTCAGAAAAAATGGCAGGTTTGGCAATTATTAATGATAGGGGCGATCGCTCTAATAATTAGTATTGGTTTGCACCTCCAATTTAATCAAACTCCAGACAATTTTTTTGTCAAGCAAATGAAACAAAATATTGGGACAAAAGTAGTCGAACCATCTCCAACTCCTATAGAAATACCTATATCTTCTCCATCTCCAACTCCTTCTATTCAGCAAAAAGAAAATATACTCGGACATTTGCCCTACGAAGAAGCATCTTGGCAAGAATTGAAGCCAGTTTTTGGCAACCAAAATGTCAGACTACGCTCAAGTGCAGCAGAAAAATTTAATGCTCTGGCAGATGCAGCTTGGTCTGCAAATATTGATTTGGTTCCTCTTTCGGGGTTTAGAACTTTAGCAGATCAAGAGTATTTATTTTTTGAGGTAAAAGCAGAACGGGGACAGGTGACATCTCAAAGAGCTGAGGTTAGTGCGCCTCCCGGTTACAGCGAACATCATACAGGTTACGCTATTGATATTGGCGATGCTAGCTCCCCAGGAAGTTACCTCAAAGTTAGTTTTGAAAATACTAGAGCTTTCGAGTGGTTACAAGAAAATGCTGGTAATTATGGTTTTGAGTTATCGTTTCCTAGAGATAATCCTCAAGGTATTAGTTATGAACCTTGGCATTGGAGGTTTGTAGGAGATAGTCATAGTTCAGAGACTTTTGAGCAAGCGAGGTCACTTGAGGAATAGAGGGAATAGGGAGTGTGGGAAGTGTGGGGAGTGTGGGAAGGTTGAAGTATAGTATAGAGTTATAAAGATATATTAGACATATCAGATACCTCAGAATAATAAAAAATCAAATCAATTATTGTAAAGAAATAATCAATAGACATCTCCAAAAATCAAAAATCAAATCAATTATCAAGTATAAACCCTCAATTCTTTCCCCCTACTCTGTACGGACGTTTAGCTAAAGCACAACTTTCCTAGGTCATGCTACCGCAAACGTTAACGCGGAGCGACATGTTTGCGCAGCATTCCCTATAAGAAAACGCATTTTTGTTATGCAACGTCCCTACCTACTCATTACTCATTACTCATTACTCATTACCCATTACTCATTACCCATTACTCATTACTCATTACTCATTACCCATTACTCATTACCCATTACTCATTACTCATTACCCATTACTCATTACTCATTACCCATTACTCATTACTCATTACTCATTACTCATTACTCATTACTCATTACCCATTACCCATTACCCATTACTCATTACCCATTACTCATTACCCATTACTCATTACTCATTACTCATTACCCATTACTCCCTCTTTTCTGGAGATGTCTAATTATTTCTCTTTATCCCCTATTCCCTATTCCCTATTCCCTATTCCCTAATTATGAAACAAACTTCACTTAATATTATTGCTATTGGTATTTTTGTGATTACCATGTCTAGTTTACTTGGACCGATATTTAATCTGTCTCCAGTCATACCAGCGATCGCTACTTTTTCTGTGCTGGTATTAGCAACTATAGATACTCTGGGATGGCAGGGTCAAGGAGGTATGATTATTGTAGATTTAGTGGAAGGAGCATCTTCAGAAAGACGCGATCGAATTATTCGTCACGAAGCTGGACATTTTTTGGTAGCTTATTTATTGGAAATTCCTATTAGTGGGTATGCTCTGAGTGCATGGGAAGCATTTCGGCAAGGTCAGTCAGCTCAAGGGGGAGTTAGGTTTGATGACCAAAAATTAGCAGCTCAGTTACAAAAAGGCATAATTTCTGACCAAATTGTAGACCGATATTGTATTGTCTGGATGGCGGGTATCGCTGCAGAGGATTTAGTTTATGGTAATGCTGAGGGTGGAGCAGAAGATCGGGCGAAGATTACAGCAATTTTGAGACAATTAAAACGTCCTGGGGAGTCTAAACTCAAACAAAGTTGGGCATCTTTGCAAGCTCGTAGTTTGCTAGAAAATCATCAGTCTGCTTATGAAGCGTTAGTGAAGGCAATGACAGAAAGAGCGTCTGTTTCTGATTGTTATCAAACAATTAAGCAGCATCTTTCCGTTGGTTAGAATTAATCAGGACTTATGCATAACCACTACATCTTGTAGGGGTGATTCGCGAATCACCCCTACAGATAGGGTATAATATCATGTCAGGATAATTAGGGTTTGCTGAAAAAGTCTTATGGGTTCGGGTAGGAGTCAGGAGACAGGAGACAGGAAACAGGAGGAGTAAGGAATTTAGAGAAGGCAGGAGGAAGAATTATCCCTTGGTTTTTCTGCCTCGCGTCAACCCTTTCATTCTAACTTTATGCAGCTCTTGCGTAGCAAAAATCTTGTACTTTTTCAAGACCTAAAACCGCCGTTACCTTTATCTGTCAATACTTTTAGATTTAATCAGCAAGCCCTAATTAGTGATCAAAAAACTTTCTTCTTCTTCTCCTCTTCCTTATTCTTTACTTGTTTCTTTCCTCCTGACTCCTGACTCCTGACTCCTGACTCCTGAATTCAGAATTCTGAGTCCTGACTCCTGACTCCTGAATTCAGAATTCTGAGTCCTAAAAAATCCTATAAATTTATCTCTTGACTTAACTCTTCTTGAACTTTTTCCCATTCACTTTCACTTTTTGAGAAAATTTCCGTAGCTTTTTCTAAATTAAAATCTGCTCCAGACTCGATCGCAGAACGAGCCATAGATTCTAACTCTTTACATAGTTCAGAAAAATTAATTGCCCCTAATAAAGCACTACTAGACTTGAGTGTATGAGAAGCTCCTTTTAATGCACTAAGATCGCGTTTTTTGATAGATTTCCTAATCGTACTTATATGTTTATCCCCATCAGCAAGATAGTCTTGTATCAAAATAGCCAGGGTATCTGGTTCATCATCATAAAGATTGCGAAAGTCTTCTATAATTTTAGGATCGAGGGCAGGTTGTCGATCGCCTTTTGATTCTAAGATACCTTCTAATAAGTCTAAATCTAACGCTGTAGTTTCTTTAGTTGCTGGTACATCCTCTCTATCTAAATCAATAGAATCATCAAATTTTGCTAATTCCTGTAAACCTTTTTTCGTATTGTTGGGCACAAGAATAGGCGATGTACTTTTGAGTGAGATTGTTTCTTCTAACTGAGAAGTTGACTCTACCTTGCCGTTGGTAAAATTCGACTTCTGAGTAACTGGTTGCTTGGGAGAGTTGATTTTTACCAATGTTGACTCTCTAACAGGTAAATCACTACTGACTATATTTTCTGAATCAGTTTGGGATTGTGATTTTTTGTTTTTTCTTGGCTTAAATTTGTTTAAAGCTTCTGCTAATTTTTCACGATGAATTGGTTTAGTCACATAATCATTCATACCAACATTTAGACACTTCTCGCGATCGCCCTCCATCGCATTAGCTGTCATCGCAATAATCCAAGGGCGTTTTTCTTCTGGGTATTTTTGACATATCTGACGGGTTGCTTCTATCCCATCCATATTTGGCATCTGTACATCCATTAATACTATATCGTAGGGGACTCGTTTCAGAGCATCTAAAACTTCCATTCCGTTGGCAGCTAAATCTGCACGATAACCAATTCTTTCTAATAAATGTTTTGCGACTTTCTGATTAACTACGTTATCTTCTGCTAACAATATGCGAACATTAGAGCGAACGCTACTTTTTTCACTCAGATCTTGAAAATATTTCACGCCTAAACTAGGAGTTTTGGCGTTAAGATATCCTTCTCCTGTAGTTCCAAATACTTGCAGTAAAACATTATAAAATTGAGACTGTTTTATTGGTTTATTCAAAAATCCAGCTAGACTAACTTGTTCTTCCTGAAGTTCTCGTAAAATTTCTGCTTTGCCAATATAAGTAAACATTATTAGCGGTAAAGATAACTCCGAATTATTATTTTGTTCTAAGTTTTGTTTAGCTTCCAATTTGCGAATCCTTCTAGCTAATGTCAATCCATCCATATCTAAAAGATTCATGGCGATAATTCCAATATCAAAAACTCTTTTCTGTTCCAACCAGCTTAAAGCTTTAGCAGCAGAATCAGCGATTACAGGTATCATTTCCCATGATTTAACCTGTTGTTTAATTACCTCTTGATTAATAGGATGACTTTCTACAAATAATATTTTCTTGCCTTTTAAGAAACTATCAATTTTTTCGGGATAAGGCATTTTAATTGCCTTAGCTTGAATAGTAAAATAAAAGGTTGAACCTCTACTACCTGCTTCTGGTTTTACAAAGTAATCCGGTGGATTTCCGGCAATATTTACTATAGATTCATCAGGATCAATCTGCTCAATATTTATTCGATCTTTTTTGTTATTAATGCTGCCATTATTATCAATATTTAAGAAGGATTTTTGTTGTTTTTCTTCTGTCAAATTATTGATTTCTACTGACTGAGAAACCACCCACATTTGACCATCCATCATTTCACTCAATCTTTTACTAATGGCTAATCCTAAACCTGTACCACCATATTGTCTATTTGTAGAAGCATCCACTTGAGAAAAAGCTTTAAATAAGCGATCCATTCGGTCTGGAGGAATACCAATACCTGTATCCTTAACAGCAAATTGTATTTCATAACTACTTGTGATTTTAACCGGAGTTTTAAAATTAGATATTTCTTCGTAATTGATTTCTTCTAAGAGAATATCTTCTTGATTATTTTCACCAATTTTTATAGCACTAACAGAGACAACTACTTCTCCTGTTTCTGTGAATTTAACAGCATTTCCCAATAAGTTTACCAATAGTTGACGCAGCCTTGTCACATCTCCCACAATCATTCCTGGCACTGAATCATCAATTAAACAAGCTAGTTCTAAATTTTTATGTGCTGCCTTCGGTGCCAATAATTCTAGCGCCTCTTCAACACAGCTTCTAATATCCAAAGGACTGTGTTCTAATTCCAGTTTTCCAGATTCAATTTTAGTAAAGTCAAGAATATCATTAATAATAGTTAGCAGTGCATCTCCACTGGTGCGAATAGTCTCCACAAAATCTCGTTGTTCGGGAGTTAATTCCATATCTAATAATAAACCTGTCATTCCAATTACACCATTCATTGGGGTGCGAATTTCGTGACTCATCATTGCTAAAAAATCGCTTTTGGCACGGTTTGCTACTTCTGCTGCTTCTCGTGCTTGTTCCAGAGCTTTATTTTGAGTTTCTAATTCTTGTTTATGAATAACTTCTGACTCTAATATTTGTGCCTGAGCTAATGTTAATCCTACCTGAGATGCCACCTCTTCTAATAAGTCTATTTCATCCTGTTTCCACTGACGCATATAATCACATTGATGTAAATTAATAATGCCATTTGGTTGTCCTTGATAGGAAGTACGAACTGCCAACATTGACCTAACTTTTAGCCTCCGGTACATCGGTTCTGCTGATTTTAATAGAGGATCTGAAAATACATCTGGAGAAGCGATCGCTTTGTCTTCTGCTAATAATTTTTCTGTATAAGAATTGTAAGTAACAGAAATTTCTAAATCTAATGTTGATTCATAATTTGCTTCCAAATATTCAGCAACACAAGGTAGGTGTGGATAGGGTTCAGTCACATAGCTATGAATTGAACAACGGTTAACCCCAAATAGTTGTCCAATTTGGGTTGCAGTAGTCTGAACAATTTCTTTAGTATCTAACTTAGAACGAATTTCTTGGGTAATTTGTTTGAGTAATAAAAAGTGCTGATATTTTGTTTGTAAAGCTTCTATCTCATCTTGTCGCAACAATTCACCGCCAATATAAGTTGCCATTAATTTTAAAACTTCTATATCTGTTACACTCCATTTATCCTTCGGAAGACGACTGGTAAAACTGAGGGTACCATAAACTCTTCCTGAGACCAAAATTTGCGTGCCAATATAAGATGCGACACGACGCACCATATATGCTGGATGATGTCGCCACTGGGAATCTTTAGCTGATTCGATCGCGAGGGGTTCATTGTATCGTAACACTTCCCTGTCAAATGTTTGTTCTAGGGTAAAAGCGTCTCCTTTTGCTATTCCAAATAGGAAGTCTTCTGGTAGGTGAGCGGCAATAACTTCATAACGTTCTCCTAAAACTTGCCCTAATAAACCTATATCCATGCCAAAACGATGGCATCCCATTTCAAGTAATGCGACTATTCTACTTTCAAAGGAGTTATCTGCACTTGCCGTGACTTCATACAATTCTCTGATTGCTTTTTCACTTGTTTGTAAGTCTTTTTGGGTAGCAATCTTCGTGGAAATATCACTAAGGGTGCTGATCATACCAGTAATATTGTTTTCGCTATCAACCAGCAATGTATTCTTCATTTCCACTGAACAAGAGCTTCCTTTTTTGGTTAACAACCTTAATTGATAGCAACCTGCAACTAATTTGTTATTAATAACAGCTAATTCTGTATTTTCTGGATTATTTTCTGTTGTAGAATTTAACTTATTTATATCTTCTATATGAATATAGTCTAAAAAATTTTTACCCAAGCTATTTTTAGCTGTAAATCCTGTAATTTTTTCCCATGTATCATTTAAAAAAATCAAGTTGCCTTGAGCATCAGTTTGCCAGACTATTTCCTGAAAATTATTAATGATGTAGCTATAGTGTTCTACTTGATACTGTTGTTGTGTTTCTTTTTCTTTTATATGACTAATATCAACAAAAGTTCCCACCATTCTCACTGGCGTTTCTGATTCCCATAAAGCTTTTCCCCTGTCAAGAATCCATATAAAACGATCGTCTTTGCATTTAATTCGATATTCTATTCGATAACTAGGATTTTTTTTAGCTAAATGTTCTTGAATAGCAGCACTAACTTTATCTATATCTTCTGGATGAATTCGCTTTAACCATTCATCAATTTTATGGAAAATTTCATCCTCTGTGTAACCTAACATTTTTTTCCACTGAGGAGAGTAGAAAATTTCATTAGTTCGGATGTTCCAATCCCAAATTCCATCTTGACTTCCTTCAATAGCTAGGGCTGCAATTTCTTGTGCTTTTAAGTGATTTTGTTCTAAATTTTTCCGTTCAATGGCAGATTGCTTAAGTTTTTCATCAGCTTGATGCAATCTAATAGATGTTTGTTCTATATAATTATGAAAGCGAATTAATGATTGATATAATGATTTGCTTGTAAATATTTGTTGAATAATTTTTGTCGGAGTAATAAGATGACTTATTTTGCCTGTAGAAACTTGTACAATTAGAGGCAGTAGGTAATAATTTTTTTTCATTAAACCTAAAGCCACTTCTAGACTTGCCTGGGAGCGTATTAGGACTGGTAAATTGTTACAAACTATCTCCGCTTTAGTTCTATTAAAATCTATTTTTAATGCTTGTAGTTGTACTATATCTCTACTACTAATTGTACCGATTATTTTAGTGAATTTTTGAGGTTGTGAATTGTGTTTTTTGGGGTTACTATCAGTCTGATTTTTAGATTTGGTTTCCTTTGTTTCAATAATCAGAATATAACTGACATTATGGCTAAACATCAGTTGAGTAATTTGCCTAATTGATAAACACAATGAAGCTTGAATAACTTGAGATTTATGGATTTTTTCTAACTGATTAATTTGAATTAAATTGGTTGGTAATTTTAAGGATGAGTCAAAGGTTATTTTTGGAGGTAATTGTGAATTATTCTGATTTTTTGGTACATTATCCTTAGCTTCTAAATCTTTATTTGATATTTTTTTTTGGCTTTTTGTTTTTGATTTTTTATTTTCACTATTTATCTGACGCTGATTGAAAATAAAACTGCCCCCAGTAATTAGGCCAATAAGTTCTTCTGAGTCATCAACAATTGGTAGATGGTTGATTTGATGTTTTTCTAGTAGTGCAAAGAAAGCAAAAATATCTGGAATTTCCGATAGTCGGGCTGTTATTATAGATCTAATCATAATTTGAGCAATCGGAAATCCACTGAGAGGAGCGCCGATAGAGGCTAACTGTACTAAATCTCGCTCAGTAAATATACCAATGATTGGCCCTAAAGATTGTAACCTTGTATCTAGAGAATTGGAATTCTTACTTGAGTCAGGGGATTCAGGAGTGCGATCGCCTGGTTCCGCTCTTGTTATAGCACCAGTAGGAGATAGTTTTTCTATGATTAGCGCACAACTTGAACCTGTACTACTCATGGAAACAATTACATCCTCTACAGGAGTTTCTGGTGTAGCAGTAAGGGGATGATAATCAATGGCCTGACTTATGGAGGGAATAAACATCTTGCAGTTACTCTGATGGTGTTTGCTAAAAATTGTAAATGTGGGTTTTTGTCCCGAATCATGGAATTTTGGAGGTTTCCTTTAGTGAGTAGCGATCGACTTTTCAGTCATATAGCAGTCGTCAGAGCAGTTAGGACATTCTCGCGCTTCTCAAATTTAGTCACCCTAAGAATTTAACTTCTGAGTTCTGACTTCTAAATTCAGAATTCTAAATTCAGAATTCTGAATTCTAAATCTCGCGCCTCTCAAATTTAGTCACCCTCAGAATTTAACTTCAGAATTCTGAGTTCTAAATCTCGCACCTCTCAAATTTAGTTATCTTAAGAATTTAACTTCTGAGTTCTGACTTCTAAATTCAGAATTCTAAATTCTAAATTCTAAATTCTAAATTCAGAATTCTAAATTTCTTAGCCTCCCTATAGCTGGAGGTACTGATAGCTGGAGGTACTGATAACTGATAACTGATAACTGAAATAACACCCTTAATATTAATAATAGGGGTTTCAAACCAAGTTTATGTAGTCTACACCTGATAATTTCATTCTCTTTTGGACCAGTTATCAAAATGAAGTTCTGAAAATATCCTGAAACTTTATTTATAGCAGTCGAATATTGGGCGCGGACATTTCTAAATCCTGTTTGCGGAGCATTTCCCTATCAGAAAAACCGTTTAATAGTCTCCTGTTCCCTGTTCCCTGTTCCCTGTTCCCTGTTCCCTGTTCCCTAGCGCGTAGCGCTATAAAGATTAATACTAAAAAGAATATGTATAAATCTTAATATTTGCTAACCCTTAAGGATATCATTTACTCTAACTTTTTTCAATATATATTCCTATAATATATATATTAAAATTTGATAGTTCCTCAGAACTTAATAAAAAGTAAATAGACAAATATTAAGCAAAGTAATCAGTTAGAAACTGCTGGAGTGAATATACTGTGACTTTTGAAGAGCTGATTCAGAAAGGAGGCCCTTCTATGTGGCCTCTGTTAGTTTTATCAATTTTGTCCCTAAGTACCATAATCGATCGCCTCTGGTTTTGGACAAATCTATTAATTAAGGAAAAACAAACAGTTGCCAGGGTATTAGAGGCAGCACGCCGTGACTGGAGTATAGCAACAGAAATGGCGAGACGTACCCTGAAACAACCTATTGGTCGTTTTCTCTACGCACCTTTACGGTTACAAAACCCGGAACCGGAAGTGTTTAAATTAGCACTGGAGGCCGCAGCTGATGATGAGTTGGCCTCGATGCGAAAGGGAGATAAATTACTGGAAGGGGTAATTGCTTTAGCTCCCATGTTAGGTTTACTGGGCACTGTTTTGGGTTTGATTGGTTCCCTGGGTTCAATTCGCCTGGGTGACTTGGGTACTTCTTCAACTGCCGGGGTAACAGTAGGTATTGGTGAAGCTTTAATTAGTACAGCTGCCGGTTTAGTAGTAGCTATTTTTAGTCTGGTATTTTATCGATTATTTCAAAGTTTGTTATTTAATCAAATAAAGATTTTTCGGAAAGCTGGTAATGAGTTAGAATTGCTCTACCGACAATATTGGCAACAGGTATTTTTAAATAACTACAATTCACCAGATAAAGATACTTATTTTGCAGCTTCAAGAGTGGAGAATTCTGGGAAGACTCCAGGTACTTTAGAACTAGATAAAAAGCCAACAGATTCTGCACCGGAAACTGATGTTGAACAACCTCCAGATCGGCCTAATAATATGTGATGTGGAGATGCTTAAGGAGGATGGGTGAAAATTACATTTCTATCTTTTGATAACCTAATTTTGCGTGTAGCGCTATGATTTATCGTTATATCTAAACAAAAAAACTATGAAACTTAATCAAGAATTTGCTAGTGAAGAAGTGAGGATTGAATTAATACCTCTAATTGACGTAATTTTTTGTATTCTAACTTTCTTTCTTTTAGCTGCTTTGCAGTTAACCCGTCAGCAAGCAATTAATGTTGATTTACCAAAAGCAAGCACGGGTAAACCTCAATCACAAGATATGTTACTTGTAAGTGTGAATGAGGTGGGAAAAACTTTTATTGAACAACAACCTGTGAATGCTGTGGAACTGGAAAAATTTGTGCGTAGATATAATCAGTTTAATCCCACAGGAGTTGTTGTATTGTATGCTCCTAAAGAAGCAAGATATAATGATGTTGTGCAAGTTTTAGATTTGTTGCGAGCAGTGGGAGGCGATCGCGTAGCTCTAGCAACTTTACCCGGTTCGCCTCAAAGAGGTGCTGGCGGTACTTCTGGGAAGTCGGTTACTCCATCTGAGTCTGAAAAAAAACCGACTCCAGCAAGAACAGTCGATCCTAATCAATATAAATTACCTCCTGCTCCTGAGTCATCTCCAAAATAGGGTTATTTCAGTTATCAGTTATCAGTTATCAGTTATACAATGTCCGGATAATTAGTGATAAAAAAGTCTTTGTTTGTAGTTTTGCTCTCAGTCCGAACTATAGATAGGGTTGAGAGCAAAACTACGAACTTTAATTAATTCAGGACTTAGGCAAAATGTGGAATTATACGCCAGATGTAGGGGCGAATGGCATTCGCCCTTACTAGATATGGCGGTATATGTAGGGGCGAATGGCATTCGCCCTTACTAGATATGGCGGTATATGTAGGGGCGAATGGCATTCGCCCTTACTAGATATGGCGGTTCTGTGTAAGTCCTGTAATTATTACCATTCAACCGGACATGATATTATCAGTTATCAGTTATCAGTTATCAGTTATCAGTTATACCATGTCCGGATAATTAGTGATAAAAACACTTCTTTCTCCTGGTACATTCTTTTCTCCTGTCTCCTGTCTCCTGTCTCCTGACTCCTCCATTTTTATTTATAACTATTCAACCGGACATGATATTACAGCAATTACCGCTACCCGTGAGGTACATTCGTCGCGGGCAAGATGCTCGCACTACAAGAATAAAGATTTTTTTCTGCAAAAAGTCAATAATAAGAAACCGGGTTGGTTTTAGAGATATCACAATACTGATATCTGTTGGCACAAACCCGGTTTTCGATTTCTTTACCTTTTTCTAATCAACTCCTATTAAATTCAAGATAATAATAGGAAAATGTTAATCTACCTCTGTATTATTTTAACTAAAAAAAATTTAAACTTGATTTGAACCTACTTCCAGTAATTTTTCCAATCTTGCCGTTGACCAATATTCCGTAGGGTAGGCGATCGCAAAAATAGACGAAAGTCGAACTAACCATGTCACCTGTTTAAAAGAATCATCCTCTTCATCATATTCATCTGGAGGCACTAAGACCATAATTTCTACAAAATCTTTTGTTAAAGTAATAGGGAAACCATAATAGCTTTCCTCAGCTTCAATACGTACTTTACTACCATTTTCTAATGCTTCTTTTAGTCTTTGGTAGAGAAGATTAGACTTTTTTAATTTGTCTTTTTTGGCCAAAATTATTCTCCCTAAGTCTAATGTTGCAATTTAGCACTTTTCACAGTACATAAGTACAACTGCCCAATTAACTCAGAAGCAGTCCCGACAGTTGCAACTGACCAAAGTTAATTGTATATTCTTTCATTTTAACTCGATCAGGAAGTTTTTTAACGCCTTCATCGCTTAACCACATTATATTGTTAGGAAATCCGTACACGGTTGTGGATTGGTTGAGGTATTCCTCGCGTTAATACTGAAACGTACCTAAATTATTTTTTAGAGTGATAATTAAAGTAATATTTGTATTTGCCCACATTACTTTAATTTTTAGACGATCGACTTATATAATAACATTTAATAATACCTAAGATAACAAGGAAAGACTATGTTCCAAATAATGAACTACTTAATTTATTGGCCGATTTAAAGGTTCTTGGAGAATATGATGACTAAAAATTAGTTTTTTTGGGTGAGTTGTTATTTTGAACATAGAAGTCAGGAGTGGGAAAAGTTTAGGGTGCATCTCATATTTGCCAAAATACTTTTTTCCTATTCCCTATTCTCTGTTCCCTGTTCCCTGTTCCCTGTTCCCTAAAAGCAATAAATTTTTGGCTTTATTCAAAATTGAGATGCACCCAAAGTTTAATGATTTAAGGAGCATAAAATCAAGATGTCAGAAAAGTTTAAGTATGGGTATGCTTTGCTGATAGGTGTAGGAGAATCGGCAATTCCTGGTTTATCTTTAACTGTAACAGTTAAAGATACTGAAGCGATTTATAATGCTTTAATTAATCCTAAATTATGTGCTTATCCTAAAAATCAGGTTCGACTTTTAAATAACCAAGATGCAACTAAAGAAAATATTTTAGATGGATTAAGCTGGTTACAGGAATTTGCAAAAGCTGATAGTGAAGCAACTATATTTATCTATTTTTCAGGACATGGTTGGCTAGATAAAGATGATTATTATTTAGTGCCATACGATGTTAAAGTTTCTGAAGAAAATGTTATCGATCCTAATTCTCTATTATCAGCTCAAAGTTTTAATGAAGCTCTCAGAAAAATTGAGGTAAGTCGTCTATTTGTTGTTATTGATAGCTGTCACGCTGGTGGAATGGCAACCTCTAAGAATGCAGCAGATATGCATAGTGTTGCTCCCTCGAAAGATTTACTTAAGATTTTGGCAACAGGGAAAGGTAGAGTTGTTTTTAGTTCTTGTGAACCGGAACAGAAATCTTATTACTTCAAAGATAAATCCCAGAGTATCTACACTTTTTACTTTTTGGAGGCGTTACAAGGTGCAGATAACAAACAGGGAGATACAGGGGTAAGCATTTCTAACATAATGACTCATTTAACCAAAAATGTCGAGCGAGCTGTTACAAAGGAATGTCAAAAAAAACAAACACCTTATTTTGAAATGGGTGGCAATAATTTTTTCGTTGCTCAACTGAGGGGCGATCGGTATGTACCAATTCCGATTTCTAATCCCTTTGAATTAACAGGCGATCGAGAAATATTTGGTAGAGAGCGAGAAATTAACAGAATTTTTGAGGTACTTAATAGTGGCAGTAGTATTGCTATTATTGGCGAGAGTCGAGTCGGAAAGTCTTCTGTGTTGAAGGCGATCGCTCAAAAAGCAAATCAATATCTCAAGAAACCTCGAAAACCAATATATATGGATTTGCAAAATATTCAGAGTGATGATGATTTTTATGCAGCATTTTGTGAGAAGGTTGGGATTGAAATTTGTCGGGGGTATCAGTTACAAAGGAATATCAAACCATATCGAATTTTGTTGTTGCTTGATGTGGTAGAAAATATGAGTTATGAGTGGTTTACTGATAAACTTCGTAGTCAATTACGAGGATTAGCAAATGATGTCGATCCTCCTTTGCGTTTAGTGGTTGCTGCTTCTAGATCGCTGGATATTTTATTTCCAGATAGTGGGGATAAAACTTCTCCATTTAAAAATATTTGTATTGAAGAATATTTGCAACCCTGGGATGAAAAAACGATTCGTGATTTTATTAGCGATCGCCTCCAAGCTGATTTTTTGGAACCAGAATATCAAGGAATTAAATTTAGTGAGGATGAGATTTTAGAGATTATTAAAACAAGTGATGGTTATCCTGGTAAAGTAAGGTATCAATGTTATGAATTATTTGAGAGTAAAAAATAATAGCATTTCTTTAGCATGACTTACCCAGAGGAAACCCAGAAACCGGGTTTCTGCGAGAAACCGGGTTTCTTTAGTTAAGTTCTGTTTAATATATGAGGTATAATTATAATCAATAAAATATGCAATTTAATTAGCTAATAACTCAAATGACAATATTCCCCCACGACCAATTTGCCAAACAACATTTAGAAGAATTACTATCAAGTATTGGGGAAGTAAAAGCACCCCGTGAAGTTCGAGGAGAAATCAGACAAACAGATGTTTGTTTTTCACCTCAACCACAACTTCAAGGAAATCTAGAAGAATTAGGATTATTAGGTCGCTTGGCTACAACTTCAGCTTTATTTGAACCTTATCGTAATCCTGTAACCCCTGATGAAATTGATAGTTTTCTTGTCAAATTACTGAAATTTAAACGAGAAATTAACCGAAATAACAGTTGTATTTCTCTGGATGACTATCCGAAATTATGGATATTAACTCCGACAGCTTCCCAAAATATATTAAATGGATTTCAAGCTACTTTAAATGAAGAAAACTGGTGTTCGGGAATTTACTTTTTCGGAGAATATTTCCGCACAGCAATAGTAGTGATTCATCAATTACCAAAAACTCCAGAAACCTTATGGCTAAGAATATTAGGAAAGGACAAAGTTCAGACTCAAGCCATTGATGAATTAAAAGCATTACCCGAGGGTAGTCCCCACCGTGAAAATACTTTATTGTTATTAGCAGATTTGCTGAGTAATATAGAAGTAAATCCAGATAAAAGTCCAGAAGATAGGGAGTTAATTATGAGATTATCACCACTTTTTTCCCAACGTTTAGAAGAGGCTACTCAGTCGGGAAGACAAGAAGGTATGCAAGAAGGTATACAACAAGGATATCGACAAATGATCGAAAACTTACTTGTATTTCGCTTTGGAGAATTGGATAGCCAACTAGAGGTAATTATTGAACCTTTACTATCTTTATCTTTACCAGAATTAATGCCCTTACTATTACAATTGTCCCGTGAGGAACTATTAGCTAGATTTGGAGGAGAAAATTGATTAAATTACAGTAATAATGTGGTCAAGAAAGTAGGGAGGTTCCATGGAACGTCCCTACAGAATTATCATTTTTTTTAATGTGGTTCATTCTTACCGAATAATTAATAATTAATAATTAAATAATTCAGGTTAAAAGCCGCCCCTCGACCAAGATAAAATCAATATTTTCCTTTTAGGAAGAGGTAATTATCCATTATCCATTATCCATTATCCATTATGAAGTTGTCTTACGAAACTGACGATATTTTAGCTGAATTTGACTACAATTTCCAAAGAACAAGATTGTCTTTGCCTACTTCAAATCGGCAACTGGAACGTTTGCCAGAATTACGTCAGCGAATTGAGGAAACTTTGCCTTTGGTTAGTTTGAGTAGTGAGGCAGCACGGCGAGAAATTTTAATTGCTCCCGTACTTTTGGAAGTTGCTCGTTACTGTCAATTTCAGCTCAGAATTGAATATCCTTTGAATGTGAATGAACGATTGAAAGGTAGTCTTGATTATCTCCTAAAAAGTAATTCTCAACTGTTAGTAATTGAGGCAAAACATGAGGATATGAGGCGAGGTTTTACCCAGTTAGCTGTGGAATTAATTGCATTATCTGAATGGGAACCGGAACAGGATTTAATTTTTGGTTGTGTGACTATGGGGGAACTTTGGATATTTGGCATTTTGGATAAAAAACAACGTTTAATTCAGCAGAATATTGATTCTTTGAGGGTGCCTGGAGATTTGGAGGTTTTGGTTGATGTGTTGGTGGGGATTTTGGAGAGTTAATCCCCCCAACCCCCCTTGGAAAGGGGGGCTTTTGGAGAGTTAATCCCCCCAACCCCCCTTGGAAAGGGGGGCTTTTGAGTCACTAAATCCTTGGAAAGTAGGGGAGTATAAAAGAGTTTGATTTCCCCAAATCCGAAAAAATAAAATTTCTTTCTCTAACTCCTCCCTTTCCAAGGTCTTCCTCTAACTCCCCCCTTTCAAAGGGGGGCAGGGGGGGATAAAAAAGGGGAGTTTCATAATTTGATTAAATTAAAATAGTATTAGTAAGTTGGGTTAACGTCAGGAAAACCAACAACTTATAAAACAACTTAGATATCCTTTTGGATATGGAAGAGTTTAATCCCCCCAACCCCCCTTGGAAAGGGGGGCTTTTGAGTTCCTAAATCTTCCTTGGAAAGGGGGGCTTTTGAGTTCCTAAATCTTCCTTGGAAAGGGGGGCTTTTGAGTTCCTAAATCTTCCTTGGAAAGGGGGGCTTTTGAGTTCCTAAATCTTCCTTGGAAAGGAAGGTTTTTGAGTCCCTAAATCATGGGAAAGTAGACGCGAAAAAATAAAGTTTCTTCCTCTAACTCCCCCCTTTCAAAGGGGGGCAGGGGGGGATAAAAAACAGCTTAAATATCTAATAGATTCGATAAATAATGATGAATAAAAACAATGATTCTGTTCCCCGTCTCGATCTAGCGCCGCAGTTGCAGCGCCCCCTCTCTCTTTGGAATCCTTTGGATTATTTGCGGTTGTTGTATTGGGTGTTTTATTTCCCCCAGGCGTTGCCGTGGTATGTGGAAAATTACGGGGGAGGAGAAGGTTTGGCGGAACAAACAACCTGGAAAAGCAGGCTAGAATTTCCGCGCGAGCATCCTAACCACTTGAAATTATGCTTTCAGGGATTAATTTTGACTGTTTGCGTTCCCTATTTGTTTTGTGGACTCCTAGAGCAAATAGGTTTTACGATTGATTGGGGAGGCGTAGCGGTCGGCGTGGCGCTCGGCGTTACGGTCGGCGTGGCGCTTGGCGTTACGGTCGGCGTGGCGCTCGGCGTGGCGCTCGGCGTGGCTGTCGGCGTGGCTGTCGGCGTGGCGCTCGGCGTGGCTGTCGGCGTGGCTGTCGGCGTGGCTGTCGGCGTGGCGGTTGGCGTGGCGGTTGGCGTGGCGTTCGGCGTGGCGCTCGGCGTGGCGGTTGGCGTGGCGGTCGGCATGGCGTTCGGCGTGGTGGGAGGCGTGGCGTTCGGTGTGGCGGGAGGTGTGGCGTTCGGCGTGGCGTTCGGCGTGGCGTTCGGTGTGGCGGTCGGCGT
>NZ_JAAHHT010000057.1 GCF_010672085.1 Okeania sp. SIO3I5 | reverse complement strand
TTTGTTCCTATTTCCTATTCCCTGTTTCCTATTCCCTATTCCCTATTCCCTGTTCCCAGTTAAGTGTTCCCTGTTCCCTAAAACCAAGGAATTTTGTACCTCACGCTTCTTGGGAATTGCTATATTACTCAGGAAATATATGAGAAGTTTTTTTGATAATTATTAGGAATTACAATTACGCACTTCAATGAAAAAACCTGATTTCTTATACCAATTCACTTTTTAACTTTAAAAAAGTGGTCAAATCAATTCACGCATTAAAAATTATTAATTCGCTCATTATAACCTCTGCCTGTTTGCGCCGCATGACCCAGGAAAGTCAGAGGCTTGAAATCAGGAAAATATTTTTGATTTTTTCGTAGTTGTACGAATGAGGCTTGAATCCTTAATTAAACAATTATTGAAATTAAGGAATGAACCAAAAATTTTGAACTTTGAATGCGTGAATTTTGAATTAAAAAAATGGTCAGGACTTAGCATTTAGTAATCAGTAAAATTATTTTTTTTAGCGTTTTTAGAAGAGGATTTTAACTCCTCTTAAACAATCTTGTGCTTGGGATTGCAGGGGATTTTAACCAGAGTTGCAAAAACCTGACAGCTCTTTGCAGAGCATTCCCGAAAGGAAATGCTAAAAGCTGATGGCTAATTAAAGATATCACAAATAGTTTCAAACTTTCAAAGTAAAGATATAAAATAATTTCCTGAAATTGTTTATGTTTTGGTGAAAAAGATTTTGATGAAGTAGGTGAGCATAAATAATATCATTTCTCAAAAACTTCTCTACATTTTCTTGAGTAGGGGAGTAGGGGAGTGGTAGGGACGTATTGCTGACGCTTTCGCTCCGCTAACGCTGCGCGACATGTAACGCATTAATGTTCAAGCAACGTCCGTACGGGAGAATTAAACATAAGAATAATTAATACTAACTGGCTAATAATTATCGAAAAAGTCATTCCTAAATGTGTTAATTACTTAATAATTGAAGTCTTATCCAAGTATAGTAATACTTTTGCTAATTGGCATAAATACAACAAGTGTCGGGCGAATTTTTAGGATTAAATCGCTCATTTATGAAGGCTTTTTCCTAAACTCGCCTGTACATTTTTTTTAATGTTTAATTAGCTCTAACTACTTGTACCATATTTTGATTTGGCCAATGATTAACTTTCTAGAAATAGTTGTAAATATTAACTATAGCCATAAGAAATCATTCGTAAGAAAAAATTTTAGGGGTTTGGTCTCCAAATCGCTTGATGCTTGGGTTTGGAGAGCAAACCCCTACGATAAAATCTTACCGAAAAATTTGGGTTTAAAGCCTCCCCTTTTAAGCTATCCCTTATAAGGAACTCTTGAAACCCTTGTGGGAGGATGGGGAGGAGGGGGAGGAAGAATTCTGTCTATAGTCTTCACTTCTTTGTGTCTAATTAATACATTTTTATCCCGAAAAAGCCGAACCCAGACCTACCCATAACTTGTGAATAATCCCCAAGTTTTATGAAAAGAGAAAGATGTTTATAAAGTCTCCCCTTGGATAGGGGATAATAAATAAAAATTTTTATGATTAGTCAATCCTATCAGTTTCAACAATTAATAATTATTAATTATTCATTATTAATTATTAATTGTTGAAAACCTATTTAGGATTGCTATAGCTATTCACTATTAGCTAAAATTTTTAGGATTTGAGTCTTCCATACTTATCAACTTGCGACTAAAAAATGCTGGTTTTCAAATTACCAAAGAATTTTTGATGAAAAATATTTAAAAGTTAACAAAATTTTTTTTCCAGAAAATAGAAAAATTTCTGAAGGGCAACATCTTTGACTGTAAATATGAGGCGAAACACTAATACGGTTTCACTAAAGTCAGAAGTTATACCAATTTCATAAACTTGATTTACTTAGGTTTGGAGTAGTCAGTAGTCATACCGTTTTACTGAATTTAGAATTCAGAATTTAGAATTCAGAATGCCAGATTTGATAGGCTAAAAACTTGGACACAAGAACAGTTTCAGGCAATTATTTGGCATTTAAAGTTTGAAACTATTTGTGACATCTGTAAAGTGAATTGGTATCAGAAGTTAGAAGTAATATTTTAGGTACTTTCAATCTCTATTTTTCAGTAATTTTAGCTTATTATTTTACAACTGATAACTGATAACTGAAATGACTTCATGAGTTACTAAATATTTGTGACATTTTTTAAGTGAATTGGTATGATTAATATTTTTTTTTCAAACTAAAATTAATAGGATTTCAACGAGGGAATAGTTTATACAATGTCGAATAATCAATCGCAAAGTATCAGTTTGGTGGAAGTTGCAAATCAACTGAAGATAGAAGGAAAATTGGAGGAGGCAATAGCTAATTTTAAAGCTGCTGTCGAGGTTAATCCTGACTGTTCATTAGCATGGGATGGTTTGGTTGAATCTTATCGAAAAGTCATTGAAAATTCTCCTCAAAAGTTAGAAAATTATCAAGTTTTAGGAGATATTCTTAGAAAGCATGGTCAGCACCAAGTGGCGATTGAGTATTATCATAATGCTTTAAAAAATTTCCCAAAAAATGAATTGATTTATGGATTAATTGGGGATACTTACCGAAAAATTAAGCAGTTTAATGAAGCGATTGATTATTATAGAAAGGGAATAGAGTTAAATCCTAATAGTGTTTTGTTATATATCAGATTGGGAGGTATTTTTAGAGACCAAGGAAATTGGGAGCAAGCTATTAGTTATTATCGGCAAGCAATGGAGTTAAATCAAGATAATTGCTTGGTTTATATTGGGTTAGGAGATGTTTCTAGAAAACAGGGTAATTTAGAAGAGGCTATTGCTTATTATCAGGATGGATTAAAAAAAGAATTGAGACCTGATACTGTTTGGTTATATCTCAGATTGGGGGGTATTTTCAGAGACGAAGGAAATTGGGAGCAAGCTATTAGTTATTATCGACAAGCAATGGAGTTAAATCAAGATAATTGCTTGGTTTATATTGGGTTAGGAGATATTTATAGAAAACAGGGGAATTTAGAGGAGGCTATTGTTTATTATCAGGATGGATTAAAAAGAGAATTTAGTCCTGATACTGTTTGGTTATATCTCAGATTGGGGGGTATTTTTAAAGAGCAAGGAAATTTAGAGCAAGCTGTTAGTTATTATCGACAAGCAATGGAGTTAAATCCAGATAATTCATGGATTTATATTGGGTTGGGAGATATTTATAGAGAACAGGGAAATTTAGAAGAGGCTATTGTTTATTATCAGGATGGATTAAAAAGAGAGTTAAGTCCTAAAAATGTTTGGTTATATATTAGATTAGCGGGAGTTTTTCGAGACCAAGGAAATTTGGAGCAAGCTATTAGTTATTATCAGCAGGCAATGGAATTGAAACCTGATAATTCATGGGTGGATATTGGATTAGGAGATGTTTGTCGAGAACAGGGAAATTCAGAAGAGGCTATTGTTTATTATCAGGATGGATTGGAGACTCTTCCTCAAGATTATTGGTTACATATAAAGTTGGGTGAAGTTTTTCATCAAGTTAACAATTTTGCAGCGGCAATTACTGTTTATCAAAAGGCAATTCAACTCCAACCAGAAAATTTAGTTGGTTACAAGAATTTAGTTGCTGTTCATACGAATATTGGTGATATTAAGGCTGCTTTAGAAACTTATGAAGCTGCTATGATTTTTAATTCTAATAATCCTAGTATATATGTGAATTTAGGAAATTTTTATCTCAATCATTTACAAAATTTTGAGGCTGCTTTAAGTAATTACGAGAAGGCATTGAAACTAGATTCACAAAATTTATCTGCTTCTTTAGGTAAGGGTAAAGTGTTGGTTAAATTAGGTAGATTTGAGGCAGCTAGAAATTTATTTAGTGAAATGGCTGAACAGTTTCCGGATGAAACCTTGGGGTGGGAAAATTTAGCTAAGGTTGCTCAACAACAAAAAAAGTGGCAGATTGCATTAGAAAGGTGGGAAATAACGATCGATAAATTTCCTGAAAATTTGTCTTTTTATATTGCTAAAGGTAATGTTTTAATTGAGTTAGGTAGGTTTAAGGAAGCGGAAGTTGTTTTTAATGATGTATTAGAAAAATCCCCCTATCAATCTGATGGTTTATGTGGTTTGGCTTGGGTATTGGAAAGGCAGCAAAAGTGGGAGTTAGCATTAACAAATTGGCAAGAAGTTATTGAAAAGTTTCCCCAAAATATTCTTGCTTATATGCGTTGCGGTGAGATTTTTATGAAGTTGGAAAGATTGGCAGAAGCGGAGTCAATTTTTCAGGAATTGTCGCAATATTCTAATGAAGGTTATCTGGGTTTAGGTCATTTATATTTTCGTCAATCTAAATATCAAGCAGCGATTGATAATTATCAAAAAGCTAGTAATTCGGGAAAATTTTTATCTGCTTATCCTCATCTCTGTAGATGTTTTTTGACTATTGGCAATCTAGATAAGATTAATGAATTTGTGGATGATTTTATGGCTAGAAAATATATGTTTAATCAACATCGTTTGATTAATGAAATTATTGAGGCTTGTGAGTTAGCTGCTAATGGTAAATTAGAGCAGGCATGGAATATTTATCAGATTAATTTAGAAACTTGTCGAGATTTTTATAGCAAGAATTTACTAGAAGGTTTGCAATATAATCACCTTGTCTTTATTTTATCTGTCTTAAGTCTAGTTCGTTCTTGTTTGGCTAATAATCAACCTGAATTCGTCGATAAGATAATTGATTTTGTGCATCAAAATCAGAAAATATTTATAATCCAACATATTACTTTGTCGATAATTTATCTCTACTTGGGGCTTGATTCTGCAAGTGCTAAAAAATATAATCAAGCAATTTCACATCTGCAAAACAGTCTCTTATTAAATCCTGATAATCAGTCTTGCTTACCTCTAATTAAAACTAATTTACAACAACAATATAATCATGTCACGGGTCAGATGCCCGCTGTGGTTAATTCATCCAATAGCAAGATAGCTATTATGATTATTTCCTGCAAAAAAAATCTTGATAAAATTAAAGTTTTGAGAGAGAAACTATATCAAAAAACTAACCTGCCCTACTGTTTTGTAATTGGGGAACCAGAGTTAAGTTCTGATTGGCAAAATGAGGGAGATATTTTATATGTCAAATCTCCCGATAATTATGAATCTTTACCCCTAAAAGTTTTCCAAGCATTTCAATATTTTCATTGTTGTTTTGATTTTCAGGGAGTGTTGAAGTTAGATGATGATACCTGGATTAAAGATATGCCAAGATTTTTAGAATTAATAGATTGGTTGTCAACAGAATCTACCCAAGATTATATGGGTAATACTATAGGATATTCTATCGGTAGGTCTTGGCATTTTAATAAATGTGAATCTAAATCTATTGATAAAACTCCTTATGATTTGCCATTTGTGGCGCGGTGGTGTGATGGTGGAAGTGGATATTTTCTGTCTCGAAAAAGTCTGGAAATTTTGTTTGAATATACGATGAAATATCCTGGTTGTTTCCGTGGAGAATTGTATGAAGATGTATTAGTGTCAAAAATTTTATATTTGAATGGTATTAAACCTTATGATTTTAATTTAGTTCAGTTAGGAATTATTTCTTCTGATACTCAGCCAAATTTACAAGAATTAGATGGAGAAGTTTTTTTAAAAGAAGGGCGAGAAGCTGCTAAACAAAGAAATTTCCAAGTTGCTATTGACAAGTTTCAAAAAGCTATTGAAATTCAACCAGACCAACCACTAAAAATTTATAAAAGCTTGAGTCAATTTTTTGTCGAAACAAATCAAACAGAGCGAGCGATCGCTGTCTTAAAAGCAACAATAGACAGATTTCCTGAAGATGCCAGTATTAATCTAAAATTGGGAAATATTTTAGCTGATAAAGGAGAAACTGAATCTGCTCTAAAATATTATAGTCAGGCAATAAAAATAGATCCCAATCAACCACCGAGAATTTATCGCGCCTTAAAATTACAAGTATTTCGAGTTTTAAAGTTTGAGGAATTAGGATTAGCTTATTTACCAATTCCTAAATGTGCTAGTACCACTCTCAAACATACTTTTTACTCCTTAAAATTTAACCAAGAATATTCTGGCTCCATAGAACAAATTCATCAGTTCTGGTATCCCTATACTGATGTCTTAGATAACTTCAAAAATTTAGATAACTATTTCAAATTTACTGTAATTCGTGACCCCATAAAACGACTATTATCTTGTTATAAAAATCGGGTCTTGTATCATAAAAATCTTTGGTTAAAATCGATACGAGGCAAATTAGAAAATGCTGGTTTAAAACCTGAACCTGATATTAACTATTTTGTGGAAAATTTAGAAAATTACTTTCAAATTTCTGATGCTATGATTCATCATGCTTTACCGCAGAACAAATATATAGGTAAAGACTTGAATATTTATGATTTAATTTGCCCAATTGAAAATTTGGAAAACCTCAGACAAATAATTTCTCAAAAGGCAAACATTGAAATAGAATTTCCTCGATTTCAAACTGAGGGGCCGAGAATAACTATTCAAGATTTAACAGAGAAGTCTTTGAGAAAATTAATAGAATTTTATGCAGAAGATTATCAACTATTACAAGATTTTTATTCTGTTGATGCTATTTGGCAACAGTATAAAAATGAGTAATGAGTAATGAGTAATGAGTAATGAGTTAGGAGTTAGGAGTTAGGAGTTAGGAGTTAGGAGTTAGGAGTTAGGAGTAATGAGTTAGGAGTTAGGAGTAATAAGTAAAATCAAGCCCGTTGATGTTGCTTTAAAGCTTCTTCATTCATGAAGAAAAATTCAAAAAATTCATCATTTTTTGAATCCTCTGACTTTCCTGCTCATGCTGCGCAAACAGGCAGAGGTATTACTCATTACTCATTACTCATTACTCATTACTCAGCACTTATTACTTTTGAATTTTGACTTTTGACTTTTGAATTTAAAAAATATGTCTTTAAATTTTGAATCAGTTTTAATTGTCACCTATGGTAGAAGTGGCTCAACTTTACTGCAAGGTATTTTGAATAATATTGACCGAGTTTTGGTCAGAGGTGAAAATAATAACTTTATTTATGGATTATATGAAGCTTACAAAAAGTTGATAGATACTCGTAATTATGAAGATATTACTCAACCCAATAATTCTTGGTATGGAGCAGGAGAAATAAATCTAGAATTATTTTTGCATGATTGTCAGAATATGGTTAGGAATGTTTTATTAGCTGACAAAAAAAATGATAAAAATATCGTCTGTTATGGATTTAAAGAAATTCGATATTTTGAAGTCTATCAACAACAAAAAGATGTTGCTGATTACTTAGACTTTCTCGCTAAAATTTTTCCCAAACCTGCTTTTATTTTCAATATCAGAAATCTAGATGATGTCTTAAAAAGTGGTTGGTGGGCAAACACAGATCGAGCAGAATCTAGAACTGAACTAATGAATCTTGAAACCGCTTTTCATAACTATCAAAAAAAACACCCAGATGATACTTTTCTGATTTCCTATGAGGAAGTAGTTTCACAATCAAATAATTTTCAATTATTGTTTGATTTTTTAGGTGTTGAATATCCAGAAAATATGGATAAAATTTTATTAACTCCTCACGGCTACGGTCAAAAAAATATTCAGGCATATCAAAATTTTATTCTTAAACTGAAACCTGCATCTTTACATAGTCACTTATTTTCTATCTGTGAAATTGATAATGTGCCAAATAAGATATTACCTGGTCAAGAATTTAATCTTGCTGGTGTAATTATTCCGACAAATAATCAAATTTCTGTTTCGGCAATATATACAATTTATTCTGGTCAAATAATTCCGGCAGAACTAGGCTTAAGCTCTCCAGTATATGGCAAAAAATATCCGGGAGTTAATGTTAGTAAAAATTCTCGTTTTAAATTTCATAACATTATTGTTAATGAGTCAGTAAAATTAAGTATTGTTGTGGAAATAAATAATGAGCAAAAAATCGAAATAGCTACACTTTATATTAGACTTCTTGCAGAAGTCAGGGAATAGGGAATAGGGAATAGGGAATAGGGAATGAAATTGTTTATTGCATATCTTGAATTGATTTCATTTTTTATTTTTGGAGTTGTCTATTTATTAAATTGAGTATATAGCAATATGAAATATTTGTGACAAAAAAATGTAGGGGTTTCGTCTCCCTTCCCCAAACGCCAAGGGATTTGGAGACCAAACCCCTACGATAAAATCTTACAACCTATTCACGAAGTGTCAGTACATCAGTTAACAGTACCTCTAGCTGTTTGCGCAGCATGACCTAGGAAACAATTGGGATTGAAATAAGAAATATTCTTTATTTTATCCCCTTAAAATAGGAGGCTTTAATAATTAATAATTAACAATTAATAATTAATAATTACCTCTTCTTCAACAGAAGAGGATTGGTTAAAAAGGAAATTTTTTTCTTTTTTCTCCTTTCTCCTTTAAACCTTTATTTTTCGGTGAATATTGATAATTTATACCTAGATTATTTAACACTCTTAGAGATATTCGTTATGAGACTTGGTTGATTTTTTCTTGAGTAATGAATCGGCAAAACAAACTCCCAATAAACCTATAACTATAGAAGGTTATCGTCCGTATCAGCGATCGCTAGTTTAATAGTATAAAAACCAGAAGATAATCCTAATCGTTGTGCAGTAAAGACATTGCTAAAACCATCATTTTCTATATCAAAAAATGGTCTACAATCATCCAGATAATTGTTGTTGATTATCAGAAACCGGGTTTGTGGAAGGTCAATGTTAGTATTGTAGAGCATTTGATATAAACCCGGTTTCTCTGCTTTTTTATACCTATAAAAAAAATTGTCAAAAACAGAATTCTAAATTCTAAATTTTGCCATTAACTCGAAGGACAGATTATATTAATATTTAGTTAAAAAATGTTAATAATTATCCTATGTCCTCTAAAAAGACTATACAAAAATCAAAAGTTGTGGTATGTGGTGCTGGTATTGGTGGCCTTACCACAGCAGCCTTACTGGCCCATAGAGGCTACGAAGTCCAGATATTTGACCAAGCTATCATTCCTGGTGGCTGCGCCTCAACCTTCAAACGGCGTGGCTTTACTTTTGATGTTGGGGCAACTCAAGTCGCAGGTTTAGAACCCGATGGCATCCATCACCGGATTTTCTCAGAATTGGAAATAGACATCCCGAACGCCACCTATTGCGATCCTGCCTGCGCCGTATTTCTGCCTGGCGAAACCGAACCTATCAATGTTTGGCGCGATCCCGAAAAATGGCAAGAAGAAAGACAACGGCAATTTCCCGGTAGCGAACCCTTTTGGCAATTAATGACAAAGTTGTTTGAGGCAAGTTGGAAGTTTCAAGGGCGCGATCCAGTTTTGCCACCCCGAAATATTTGGGATGTGTGGCAGTTAGTAAAAGCACTGCGTCCGGATACTCTAATTACAGTGCCATTTACTTTAATGACAGTGGCGGATGCGTTACGGTTGTATCGCTTAAATGATAATCTACGGTTGAAAACTTTTCTAGATTTACAACTGAAACTTTACTCCCAAGTTGGTACGGAGGAAACAGCTTTACTTTACGCTGCGACAGCTCTAGCTGTTTCTCAAGCTCCTCAAGGTTTGTACCATTTAGAGGGAAGTATGCAGGTTTTGAGCGATCGCCTAGTTGCAGCTCTAAAAAGAGACGGAGGAAAATTGTTCATGGGTCATACTGTTGAACATATATATGTAGATAATGGCAAAGCTAATGCTGTTAAAATTAGAAATCAGAAAACTGGAGAAACTTGGGTAGAAACTGCCGATCGTGTTGTGGCAAATGTCACTGTGCAAAACTTAGTGAAATTAGTGGCAGACGAAAATCAACCACACACCTCACACCCAATACCTGGTTACAAACGCCGAGTTGATAAACTCCCTTCGCCGTGGGGTGCATTTGTGGTGTATTTAGCAGTCGATGAAAGTGCTATTCCGGCAAACTGTCCGCCCCACTTACAATTTTTCTATGATTATGATGGTCCGATTGGAGAAAATAATTCCTTGTTTGTGTCCGTGAGTCATCCGGGAGATGGTCGCGCTCCCACTGGTAAAGCAACAATTACTGCTTCGAGTTTTACCGATACTCAAATTTGGCGACATTGCCAAAATTATGAGGATTTGAAGCAGAAATATACCGAAGAAGCGATCGCTCGTTTGAGTGAATATTTTTATTTAAAACCAGAAACAATAGTTCATCAGGAAGCAGGGACACCTCGTACTTTCCTCAAATTTACGGCACGGGAGCAAGGTATTGTTGGTGGTGTTGGTCAACGTCTGACAACTTTCGGACCTTTTGGGATTGCTAATCGAACTCCGATTCAGGATTTGTGGTTAGTGGGAGATTCGACTCATCCGGGAGAGGGTACCGCCGGAGTGTCTTATTCAGCGTTGACTGTGGTACGACAGATTGAGGCTGAGTGAGGAAGGATTTAGATCGAATCTGGTTAAACAATCGATTACAGCAGTTTTCATTTGGGTAAACCACAGTAGGGACGTTCCATGGAACGTCCCTACAAAATTCTGGTTGTGACGATGTGGTTCATTGATCTGAAAAGCGCTGTAAAGAGGGAATAGGTATGGAGGGAATAGGGATAAATTATCAATTATTCTTCCCTGTTCCCTGTTCCCTGTTCCCTGTTCCCTGTTCCCTCTTTTAGTGAGTTCAATCACACAGAAACTTGAAAATTATCACCCGAAAATCTTACTAAGATCATCATAACTATTGATATATTTCATTGACATACTCCCGACGTTCCCCTTCTATTCCCCCTTTCAAAGGGGGGTTAGGGGGGATGGAAAAATAGGGATTCTTCAGCCTGGGAAACCCTGACCGCTGCGCATGACAGAGGTGATGTCCTCCCCCTGTGTTCGTTGAACTTACGTTCAATTACAAGTAATGTAATCAAATACCTCCTCGAAAGTCAAGGGGAGCGGAACATTTTATTTGTGGAGACGTTTAACCGTTGGCCCTGGCTTTCCCATACGACGTTGCCCTCCCCCCTTTCATGCGTGGGGTTAGGGGGGATAGACAACGGGGGACTTCCCGCCAGGGAAGTTAATTTACTAAGACAAATCTCACAGATTATGAGGATACATATCACTGCTTCAACTGAAAAAACAAATATATTAATAATATGATGAACTCAGGGAAAATTTCAACATGAAAAATTACGTAGAACTCAGCTATTTAATTGATGCTATCAGTGTGTATGAGTTAGAGCGTAATAAGCGTAAACAACTACAGCAAATTAACTTGTCTGAGAAAACGCAGATTATCAAAGATGAAATTATTGACAAATATCTTCCTTGTTTTAGTCGGGTTCATTATATAAAATCCGGTTAAATAGTCGTCATTGCGACGAAAGGAAGCAATCTCCTAAAACCCAAAGATTGCTTTCCTTACGGAATGCTGCGCAAACCTTCCACGGAGTGTAAGGCGCTGCGGACTTAGGTATAGTAATTATCCAGATTTGATCTTATGAGGTAACTTTGAAGCAGTCTTGATTTGCTACTGATATCAAATCAGGTTATATAGTAATTGCAAAATTACTTCCTTTTAATACAAGTGATCAAAAAATTTTCTCCTCCTTATACATTTGAACTCTCTTATCTTCCCTCCTGACTCCTGACTCTTTATTTATAATTCAACCGGACATGATATCAGGACTAAAGCCATGTGAACCCATCAACCCGGTTTCTCGTAGACATCTATTGCTCAAAACAAGGATTTATCCTAGAAACCGGGTTTCTTGGCGTAAGTCCTAGATATAATAAGTAGGCTTAATTAAGATTAGAAAAATTAGACTCAAAGAGGAACAAACCAGACAAATGATGGAGACAAAAACAATTAAAATAGCTAATTATCAAGCCATTGAACTTATTCACGAAAGCGCTCGCAATCTCGTATATCGAGGTCAGAATGTGGAAAATGGAGAACCGATAGTTATCAAATTGATGAGTCAGGAATATCCTTCCTTTAACGAATTAGTGCAGTTTAGAAATCAGTACGCCATTGCCAAAAATCTAGACATCCCCGGTATCGTCAAACCTGACTCGCTCTTGCGTTACAATAATGGCTATGCTCTAATCATGGAAGATATAGGAAGCATCTCTCTCGCCGAATATCAGCGCCAATTCTCTCTCTCGATTAAACAAGTTTTGGAAATTTCTCTTCAACTGGCAGATATCTTGCACTATCTCCATCAAAATTGGATCGTTCATAAAGATATCAAACCTGCCAATATTTTAATTCATCCAGAAACCAAACAAATTAAATTAATCGACTTTAGTATCTCATCGTTACTCCCGAAAGAAACCCAAAGTTTGCAAACTCCCAATGCGTTAGAAGGAACCCTGGCGTATCTTTCTCCCGAACAAACCGGAAGGATGAATCGTGGCATAGACTATCGCAGCGATTTTTATTCCTTGGGAGTAACCTTGTACGAACTCCTGGCAGGAAAACTCCCTTTTGAAAGTAAAGATCCACTCGAACTTGTCCACGCACATATCGCGAAAATACCTCCTGCAATCAGTCACCAGAGAGCAATACCTAAACCTCTAACAGATATTGTGATGAAATTGATGGCAAAAAATGCCGAGGATCGCTATCAAAGCGCTCTCGGGTTCAAATACGATTTAGAAAAATGCTGGGTGCAAGATCGAGAAACGGGAAAAATTGAGGCGTTTGTTTTGGGAGAGCGGGATTTGTGCGATCGCTTTTTAATCCCCGAAAAACTGTATGGACGGGAAAAAGAAGTCCAAGCACTACTGGATGCTTTTGAAAGAGTAGCATCCCCCCCAACTCCCAATCCCCTCCTTCTCCCCCCTTTCAAAGGGGGGTTGGGGGGGATAGCCGAACTGATGCTAGTAGCAGGATATTCTGGGATCGGGAAAACCGCTGTGGTGAATGAAGTTCACAAACCCATCGTCCGGCAAAAAGGGTACTTTATCAAAGGAAAATTTGACCAATTCAATCGTAATATTCCCTTTAGTGCTTTCGTCATCGCCTTCCGCAGCTTGATGGAGCAACTTTTGGGAGAATCAGATGCCAAATTGCTTGAGTGGAAAACTCAAATATTGGAAGCAGTGGGAACTAATGGACAAGTTCTGATTGATGTCATCCCTGAACTAGAAAGCGTTATTGGGGAACAAGCTCCCGCACCAGAATTATCGGGGAGTGCAGCTCAAAATCGCTTTAACTTGCTCTTTGAGAAATTCATTGCTGTCTTCACTACTCAAGAACATCCTTTGACGATCTTTTTAGACGATTTGCAATGGGCAGATTCAGCATCATTAAATCTGATGAAGGTGCTAATGGGGAATAGTACAACAGGATATCTACTGCTTCTGGGAGCTTATCGTGATAACGAAGTTTTCCCCGCTCATCCTCTGATGTTGACTTTAGCAGAATTGGAGAAGCAAAAGGCTGTAATTTCTACTATTACTCTTGCTCCCTTATCTGTAGATCACATCAATCAGCTTGTTGCAGAAACCCTGAGATGCTTAGTCGAAGAATCTCAGCCTTTCACCAAATTAGTTTATCAAAAGACTCAGGGGAATCCCTTCTTTACTACACAGTTTTTGAAAGGGTTGTATCAAGATAAATTAATTGTATTTAATCGCAATTTTGGATATTGGGAATGCGATTTAGTCAAGGTGCGAGATGCTGCACTCACTGATGATGTCGTGGAATTTATGGCGGGACGGTTGCAGAAGTTGCCGACAGCAACGCAGCAGGTGTTGAAGTTGGCAGCTTGTATTGGTAACCAGTTTGATTTGGAGACTTTAGCAATTGTACGAGAAAATTCCCGAGAAGAAGTAGCGAGTGAGCTTTGGAATGGGTTGCAAGAAGGATTAATTCTCCCCATCAGCGAGGCGTATAAGTTTTTTCAAGGAAACCTTCAAGAAAGCCAGACTCAAGCTATGAAAGTTGGGTATCGATTCTTGCACGATCGAGTTCAACAAGCAGCTTATTCCCTAATTCCAGAAGACCAAAAAGCCAAAACCCACTACCATATTGGACAACTGTTGCTGCAACAAGTTCCGATGGAAGCTAGAGAAGAGCGAATTTTTGAGTTAGTCAGTCAATTAAACTATGGAAATACTTTAATTAGTAACCAAAGCAAACGAGACGAACTAGCCCGACTTAATCTTGTCGCCTGTCGGAAAGCTAGGGCAGCGACGGCTTATCAAGGCGGGCGCGAATATGCTAGCATTGGTTTATCGTTGTTGGGAGAAAATGCCTGGCAGAGGCAATATGAAATGACCTTTGCTTTCCACAATTTAGCTGCCGAATTGGCATCCTTGTGTGGTGAGTTTGAAACAATGGAAGGGTTTGTAGAAGCAGCGATCGCCAAATCTAAATCCGTGCTTGATAATGTGAATTTATATCAGACGAGAATTCTCTCCAAAACCTATCAAAACCAAATCCCTGAAGCCATTGCTATCGGCAAAAAAATCTTGCAACAGTTGGGAGTAACCTTTCCCGATAACCCCAGCGACAGTGATATTCAACAGGTTGTGGAGGAGATTGACAACCTGATTGGGGAGCGAGAGATTCGGGAACTTGTTGAGCTGCCCGTAATGAGGGATGAAAAACAGAAAGCGATCGTTGAAATTGCTTATCTTATGACTTTGCCAGCTTATCTTGTGGGTGCTACCGCTCTCTTTGTTTTGCTGAGTGCCAAAATAGTTAACCTTTCCCTGAGCTATGGCAACACCCCAATTTCAGCCTTTGCTTATGTCAATTACAGTTTCATCAATTGCAATCTTTTAAAACAGGTAGAAAAGGGCGCTCAATTAGGACACTTAGCCCTAGATATTGTCTCTAAATTCGATGACAAACCTATTAAAGCAGCTATGATGGTAACTCTAGCAATTAGTATTTTACCACGAAAGTTTCCTCTCAGAGAAACGGTTCCTGCTATGCGGGAAAACTATGTATTGGCCTTAGAGACTGGCAAATTGGAATGGGCAGCAAATTCTGCTCACAACCTTGGCTTACATTCTTTGTTGGTAGGTTTATCTCTGAGTGATATACAGCAAGAAATTCATCCTTACGAGCAGGGGTTGGTGCAGTTAAATCAATTAATACCAGCAAGGTGGTGTCGAATGCACCTACAAGTGTGTTTAAATTTGCTTGGGGTTACATCAGATCCCTGTGTGATGGGTGAGGATCGTGCCCGAGAAACTGAATTGCTGACTGAATTATCCCGTGAAAATGAGTTAGCAGGGTTGTCAATGTTCAACCTATATAAACTGATGCTTTCTTATCTGTTTGAAGATATCGAATCAGCCCTAAATTATGCTGTTGAAGCCCAAAAATACTTGGTTGGCACGATGGGAATGATGACTCAACCTTGGTTATATTTCTACGATGCTTTAACCACTTTAGCTGGTTTACAGCATCAGTTACTCTCATCCTCTCAAGGCTGGGAACGGGTGGCTAAAAATCTAGGGGAATTGCAAGAACATTGGGCTTCCCATGCACCAATGAATTTTCAACATAAATGCGATTTGATTGCAGCCGAACGCCATCGAATTTTAGGAAAAAAACTAGAAGCGATCGAGCTATACGATCGTGCTATTGCCGGAGCGAAAGCAACCGAATACATCCAAGAAGAAGCTCTTGGTAACGAACTGGCAGCTAAATTTTATCTCGACTGGGGCAAAGAAAAAGTAGCAAGCGTTTATATGCAAGAAGCTTATTACTGCTATGCTCTTTGGGGAGCTAAAGCCAAAATCAATGACCTCGAAAAACGCTATCCCGAACTGCTATTCCCCATTCTCCAACGGCAACAATTAGGCGTCACTGCCAACGATAAAATTACCACTCTCACCAAAGGGACGGTTTCTAGCACCAATACCTCCACCGGAGAACTGTTAGATTTAGCCAGCCTAATGAAAGCATCCCGCAGCCTTTCCCAAGAAATTGATCTCAAGAGTGCCATTACCAATTTCATACAAGTCATCCAAGAAACCGCTGGAGCTGAAACCGTTGCTCTCATGCTCTTGGAAGCAGAGAATCTCATGCTAAACGCCCACGCAACAAAAGAAGAAATGTCTGCAATCAGCATTCCGGTTGAAGAAAGTAACAATGTGCCCTTAACCCTGGTTAATCAAGTCAAAAATACAAGGGAACACCTGGTTTTAGATAATGCCAAAGAAGACAACGACTATAGCCGAGATAAATACATCCAAAAACATCAACCCCAGTCTATATTATGTCTGCCTTTAATAGACAGAGGTAAACTCCGAGGCATTCTCTACTTGGAAAACAATCAAGTGAGTGGTGCATTTACTAGCGATCGAATCGCCATCTTGAATTTGCTTTGTTCTCAAGCAGCCATTTCCCTCGAAAATGCTCAACTATACAATAATTTGGAAATCAAGGTACAAGAGCGAACTGCCGAATTATCCCAAGCTCTCCAAAACCTGAAAGATACTCAAAAACAACTTGTAGAATCAGAAAAAATGGCATCTTTGGGAGGTCTGGTAGCGGGAGTCGCCCACGAGATTAATACTCCAGTTGGCACCAGCATCACCGTTGCCTCAACCCTAAATTCCGAAACTGAAGCATTGGCTTCGGCGATCGCTTCTGGGCAAATCAAGCGCTCTGTTTTAAACAATTACATAGAAACCAGCGAAGAATGTACCCAACTAATTTGCCAGTATTTAAAGCGAGCGGGGGAATTGATTGGCAGTTTTAAGCAAGTAGCTGTCGATCAAACCTATCTAGAAATGCGTAGCTTTGCCATCAAAGGATACGTGAGCGAAGTGATAACCAGTTTAATGCCTAACATCCGACAACAGGGACATGAAGTGAACATCGAAGGAGATGAAAATCTCCAGATCAAAACTTATCCCGGAGCATTGGCGCAAATCGTCACCAATTTAACCAACAATTCTCTGCTTCATGGTTATCCTGATGGCAAAAGTGGAGAATTAAATTGGAGAATAGAACAAAAAAAAGAGAGATTAATGATTGAATATACTGATGATGGTTGCGGTATTGCAGAAGCAGAGCTTGATAAAATTTTTGAGCCGTTTTATACAACGGCGAGAAATCAAGGCGGAACAGGTTTGGGACTGCATATAGTTTATAATTTGGTAACGCAAAAACTGCAAGGAACGATCTGCGCAGAAAGCAAACTCGAACAGGGGGTAAAGTTTACTATCTCTATTCCTCAATAATATCAGGACTTACGCAAAAGACATCTCCAATAATCAAAAATTAAATCAATTCTTATTGATAAATTATCAATTACTCCTGCCTGTTCCCTGTTCCCTGTTCCCTATTCCCTCTTTTCCGGAGATGTCTAAAGGTAATATAGAGCCTTGGTGCGTTACTAAGCGAGCTTTTTCCTGACGGAATGCTCCGCAAACATGTCGCGTAGCGTTAGCGGAGCTTTGCGTTAGCAAAACACACCCTACTGGACTGTTTCACCTAAAATAGTGCAATAGGCTTTTTTCTCCCTTACCACCTTGTCTTCCTTGTCTTCCTTGTCTTCCCACAACCTACAGCGGTTTTTATATGAATAAACCACAATCATACTGACTCCTTACTCATTACTCCGTACGGACGTTTTCCGCGCTTGAGCGGACATGAAACTTATAGCGAGCGCGACATGTTTGCGCAGCATTCCCTATAAGAAAACGCATTTTTGTTATGTAACGTTCCTACCTCCTTACTCCTTACTCATTACTCATTACTCCTTACTCATTACTCCTGCAACAGTTTTGTGGTCTACTCAACTGAAAAGCGCTGTAAAATATAATGCACTATTTTAGGTGAAACAATCCACAATAGCGTTCATGCGTAAGTCCTAATCAAATTAATTAAAATCCTTGGGTTATTATGAAAAAAACAAACTGGCCGAAAGTCACTGATTTAAAATTTCTCAGTTCTTGGGAAAGCTTCCAAGCACAAATCTTTAAAAAGAAGCGTTCGGTTGTCGTCCGCCTTAACTTCATCTTCTTTCTCATATTTCTAGTCATTAGTGGCGTTTCTGTTGGCGTTCTATTTTTTAGTTACCAAGTTAAAAAATCGACCCAGCAAGTGCTAGAAGTAGAAGTCCCCAAAGCAGTAGGCACGATCAGTATGCTTGAAGAGTTGGGGACTATGAGTGGTAACTTATTAGAGTACGTTCTCGGCGAGGAAGAAGAAGAGCAGGAATATTTTAAAAATTATAGTGAGTTATTAGAATTTCGAGATAACATTTCTATCAAAATTCGTAACACCCGCAAGCGAGACTGGGAGCGCTTGGACAGACTTATTGAGAATTTCCGGGAAGAATCAGAGACAAAAGTATTTCGCGGTTACGACCCCAGTGCCGATCGCAAAGCTAGTAAGCAGATCAGCACCCTACTTAAAGATGTGGGTATCCCGATGGAAAAGCTCCTGCAAGAACTCAAAGAGGAAGAACTAGCTGATGCTGGAAAATCGAAGAATTTTGATGAGGTGGTAAACGACGATCTCCCTGGAGTCCGCTACTATCTGGAACTATCGGAACTCGCCAGCAATATGCTAGCAACTTTGAACCGTTTCATCCTTAACGATCCGGATGCCAAACGGGAGTTTTTTCAATATGCGCTTGATTTTGAAATTACTTTCGACAATCTCAGTGCCTTGGAGCAAAAAACACAGGAAACCATTAAGCTCCGGGAGATAAAACGGCTCTTTAATGAACTTAAAACTGTAGGAGAGAGCATTCTCAAGACATACCAGGAGAATAATCGCGAAGAGACTCTCCAAACCATTGAAAACTTGGAGCGTCGCAACTACCAAGAAGCCCAAGAATTGCTAGAAAGTCTCTCAAGAACTGCTCGGGAACAAGTTGATAAAAGTAAAAATTCCCTCAACCAGTTTGTGACATACCTCAATCTCATAATGGTGTTTACGATTTCAGCAGGTATTACTCTAGTGTTACTTTTGATTTTCTTCGTTCGCAATTCAATTCTTCAACCCTTAGAGAAAATTACTCTGGCAGTAGAATATCTACGATCGCGTCAGGGAGACTACGAGATTGAAGAAGATCGCTATGATCGGGAATTTGATGTTATCTTCAGTAGTCTGAAATTGTTCAAACAGGAATTGCTAGAACTTGATCAACTGCGAGAAACAGAACAGGGACGAGCCGAGCAACTCGAAGAAGCACGGGAGTTGGCAGAATCAGCTAACGCGGCCAAAAGCAATTTTCTGGCAGTTATGAGTCACGAGATTAGAACCCCCATGAATGCGATTTTGGGTTTAAGTCACTTGGCATTGCAGACAAACCTCAATACCCAACAGGTAGACTATATCCAGAAAATCGAAATGTCTGGTCAATCGCTTCTGCACCTCATTAACGATATTCTTGATTTCTCAAAAATTGAAGCGGGCAAGCTAGCACTGGAAAAAATAGATTTTGAGCTTGACACAATCCTACAAAATGTATCAAATCTAGTGAGTTTGCGGGCGGAAGAGAAAGGTCTCGAATTCTTGATTGGTATCGATCCGGAGATTCCAAATTCTCTAAAAGGCGACCCCCTGCGATTGGAACAAATCCTCCTAAATCTCACCAGTAACGCCGTCAAATTTACCGAAGCCGGTGAAGTCATCGTTCAGATTGTTTTACGAGAACGTCAAGACAATAGCATTACCTTAGAGTTTTCCGTTCAGGATACGGGGATCGGGCTAACCCCAGATCAATGTAAACAATTGTTCCGCAGTTTCAGTCAAGCAGATGACTCGACTACGCGCAAATATGGTGGGACTGGCTTAGGTTTAGCTATTTGCAAACGCTTGGTTAAGATGATGGGGGGCGATATCTGGGTAGAAAGCGAGCTCGGCAAAGGTAGCAAATTTCAATTTTTTGCCGTGTTTGAAACGGTTTCTACGCCTTTAAAAACTCACGTTCTAGCCGCAGCACTAGAAGATATAAAAGCGCTGATCGTCGATGACAGCAGTTCAGCACGTAACATTTTCACGAAAGTTTTACAGTCCTTTTCTATGCAGGTTGATGCCGTTGCTTCCGGAGAAGAAGCACTCGAAGTTCTCCAAAGGACTGATATCCCCTATCAACTGGTGCTGATGGATTGGCATATGCCCCATGGGATGGATAGCATTGAATTGATTCAAGGAATCCGCACTGCCTCCCTACCCCACCAACCTCGGATTCTGCTCGTTACTGGCTACGGGCAAACGGATGTGCAACAGCGTGCCAAAGAAGCGGGTGTTGAGGATTGTCTATCCAAGCCCGTCAATCGTTCGACGCTCTATGATACTCTGATCAAGGCATTCGGTACTGACATCGGAATCAAACCTGCAAGTGAGTACGAACAGAGTCAATCTGCAACTAATCCCCATTCCTTATCAGGTTATAAGCTATTGCTAGTCGAAGATAACGAAATCAATCAGCAGATCGCCAGAGAACTATTGCAAGGCGCGGGTGCAATTCTCGACACTGCCAATAATGGTCTGGAGGCTTTGGCAGCGGTGGAACGCAACCATTACGATGCAGTGTTGATGGATATTCAAATGCCAGAAATGGACGGTTTGGAAGCTACCAGGCAGATCCGAGCTTTGGCTAAATCAGATCGTCCTGATCGCCAACGCTTTGCGGGCTTGATCGTAATCGCCATGACTGCTCATGCTCTGATTGGCGATCAGGATCTGAGCTTGGAAGCGGGCATGAACGATCATATCACCAAGCCAATTGAGCCAAACCATGTTTTCCGAACTCTGCTCCGTTGGCTCCAACAGAGCAATGGCAGGAGGGACAACGAAACAGCCGCCAGACTTGCGGATTCAGAGACAATCTCTTCCCCAGCTTTGCCCCTTGCTGCCGAAAAGCAACTGCTTTTGGAGGGGATTGATATCAGTGTAGGGGTTGATTGTCTAGGAGGAAATCTTGATGCCTACCGCCGGATTTTGCTGCTGTTTTACGACAAGAACCAAAATACTCTGGCCGAACTCCAAGAGGCGATCGATGCAGCCGACTACGCCCTCGCTCGGAATCAAGTGCACACCATCAAAGGCACGGCAGGTAATATCGGAGCCACAGATTTGTTTGCTGCTGCAGTTGCCCTTGAGAAATCTTTGCAAAAAAAATCTACAACTGAAGCACTGCCTGGTTTAATGCAAACTTTCAGGGAGTGCTTTGCCGTCGTGATGGATTCCCTCGGAAAATTAGAGCGAGCAGAAGCATCAACTGCTGCCGAGAACGCTCAATTCAGCCAGGACGAACTACCAGTCCTGAAACCGATTCTTCAAGAACTCGAACATCTCTTGCACATAGATATGGCAGCAGCTTTAGAACGAATCAAAGAGTTAAATAAATTAGCCAAGGGAACGCCCCATAGTGCAGATATTCAAGAACTTCAAGATGCTATATTCGAGTTTGATACGGATACGGCCCTCGCACGACTCCAAGATTTAATTGCGCGAATAGAATAGAAGTATAACAAATCTTTAACTAAAACTTCCTCCGATCTTGCATCCAGTCAAATTATAATTATCGTTAACTATTATAGCTAAGAAAGAATTGGCTCTTGATATCAAATCCGGTTAAATAGTTATAGATTGCTTAACTCAGAAGGAGTCAGGAGGAGCAAGAATTATAAAGATGAGCGTAGTTATGAAGATAGGAGTTTTTTTATGTCCAATTAAACGGATTTGATATGACAACTACTGATGATGAATCTTAGACTAGGAAATTTTTTTCCAACTGTTCCCTGTTCCCTGTTCCCTGTTCCCTGCTATAACTATAGAAAGCTCGACTATGACTAAAAAATGAGGTACTGATGTAGCTAAGAAAGAATTGGCTCTTGACAACTATTGATGATGAATCTTAGACTAGGAAATGTTTTTCCAACTGTTCCCTGTTCCCTGGCATAACTGATAACTGATAACTGAAATGACCCCCACTGCTCAAACTTACCCAACGAAATCAAAGGTGTTGATTGTTGATGATGATCCCCAGAATATCCACATTCTCCTGGAAATTCTCAAAAATGATTATGCAATTGTGGCAGCAAAAAATGGCACAAAGGCTTTAGAGTTGGCTGGAAAAATCCCTCAACCGGATTTGATCGTACTTGATGTAATGATGCCAGATATGGATGGTTATGCCGTTTGTCAAGCGATTAAATCGCAATCGGAAACGCGAGATATACCGATTATTTTCATCAGCGCCCTTGATGCAGCTTTAGATAAAGTCAAAGCCTTTGATGTAGGGGGAGTGGACTACATTACCAAACCATTCCAACGAGAAGAAGTTTTGGTTCGCATTGCCACCCATATTGAAATCTATCATCTTCGGCAGCAGCTTTATCAACAGACGGCACAAGTGACTGAAAAAAACAAAAAATTGATCCAGATTAATGAAGATTTACAAACTCAATATCGCCAGATGAAAGCCACGCAACTTCAGTTAATTCAAGCTGAAAAAATGGCATCTTTGGGTGAATTAATGGCAGGAGTTGCCCATGAAATCAATAATCCCACAGGCTTTATTAAGGCAAATATTGAGCCAGCTATGACGTATGTGCAAGAACTATTCGATCTGATTGATTTTCTGCTACAAGAATGCCCTAGCAATGCAACCCATATTCAAGATGAACTCGAAGCAGCAGATTTAGAATTTATTCGCGAAGATTTACCTAAAATCCTTAGTTCAATGAACTTGGGTGTCGCTCGCATTGGTGATGTCAGCGATAGCCTGAGAATATTCGCACGTCGCGATCAAGACAACAAAGTTGCATTCAAACTGGAGGATGGACTCAATAGTACCCTGCTCATTCTCAAGCACCGTACTAAAGCTAACGCCGATCGTCCAGCAATTGAGATCGTGAAGTATTACGATAATATTCCGGAAGTTTATTGTTTTCCGGGGCAGATAAATCAAGTTTTTATGAATATACTTGCTAACGCTATTGATGCCATTGAGGAAGCAAATCAAGGCAAAACTTTCGCTGAAATCAAAGCTGCTCCGAATCAGATTGTCATTGAGACGAAAATGCTAGGAAACGATCGGGTACAGGTTCGCATTCAAGATAACGGTTGTGGGATGAAACCAGAAACCCAAGCGCGGATTTTTGAGGATGGATTTACTACCAAAGAGGTTAGCAAGGGGACAGGTTTGGGAATGGCGATCGCGCGTCAAATTATTGAAGAAAAACACGGTGGTATGATTACCTGTAATTCAACAGTTGGGGAAGGTACAATTTTTACTATCATTATTCCCAAATCAAATTAAAATCCTTGTTTAAACTGTAGCAATAACCACCAAGCAAGCATTCCGATGGCACTAATGATTTAAACAGATAACCTTCATTTCAGTTATCAGTTATCAGTTATCAGTTATCAGTCCCCCTGGCACTCACCATTGGGATTGAAATACGGATGTTTATTTTTTCCATAGCCTTCAAAGGGGAGGCAAGAGACCTGATTTTTTGGTAAATATATATAATATCATGTTCGGATAATCAGCGCTCAAAAACTTTCTCCCGTAAGTACCTTTTTTTCCTTCAGCATAGCTGCCTTCAGCATAGGTGCCTTATATCAAATCCGCTCTTCATGGAAGTGTTATAAGAAACCGGGTTTGTGGGAGGTTAATGGTAGGGACGTTGCATAACAAAAATGCGTTTTCCTTACGGAATGCTCCGCAAACATGTCGCGCAAGCGTTTCATGTCCGCTCTTAGCGAAAAACGTCCGTACTAGGGCATTTGAGACTTTGCCCGGTTTCTCTGCTTTTTTATACAGATGCTACCGGATTTGATATTACTTCCTCCAAAGTGTAAGTATTCAACCGGACATGACATAATAGCTGGACTTTGGCCAAAACATGAAGTAAACTAGACAAAATATAATAAAAATAAAAATTAAACTTAAAAAGGAACAAACCAGGCCAATGAGTAAGATCAAAACAATTAAAATTGATAATTATTATGCCCAGGAACTGATTCATAAGAGCGATCGCACAGAAGTATATCGCGCGCAAAATGTGGAAAATGGACAACCTGTGATTATTAAATTGATGCACAATCAATATCCTTCCTTCACAGAATTGGTTCAGTTTCGAAATCAATATGTAATTAGTAAAAATCTAGATATAGAAGGTATCATTAAAACTTATGCCCTCCAACGTTACGAAAACCGCTACGCCCTGATTATGGAAGATATGGGAGGCATATCTTTGGCCGAGTATCAGGCAAGAGCATCCCTATGTCTGTCTCAATTTTTAGATATTGCTATCCAACTCTCAGAAATTATACACCAACTGCACAATAACTATATTATTCACAAAGATATTAAACCAGCAAATATACTGATTCATCCAGAAACTAAACAAGTAAAATTAATCGATTTTAGTATTTCTACCCTATTACCAAAAGAAACCCAAGCAGCTACAACCCCCAATGTCTTAGAAGGAACCCTCGCTTACTTGTCTCCAGAGCAAACAGGACGGATGAATCGGGCAGTAGACTATCGCAGTGACTTTTACTCGCTTGGAGTCACATTTTATGAATTACTGACAGGAACTTTACCCTTTAACAGTGATGACGCCTTAGAACTGATTCATGCTCATATCGCTATCTCTCCCGATCCTCTGAGTAACTCGGTAGTATTGGGTGGAGATTTATGTCCGCCAACCCTATCGGATATTGTTCTGAAGCTGATGGGAAAAAATGCTGAGTCACGCTATCAAAGTGCTTTGGGACTCAAATATGACTTGGAGAAATGCAGAAAACAATGGTTGGAAACTGGGAAAATAGAGTCTTTTGAGTTAGGAGAACAGGATAGGAGCGATCGCTTCCTGATTCCCGAAAAACTCTATGGAAGAGAAAAAGAAGTCCAAGCACTACTGGATGCCTTTGAGCGAGTTGCTCATCCCCCCCAAACCCCCCTTAGTAAGGGGGGAGGTAGAGCAGAAATGATCCTAGTGGCTGGTTTTTCTGGCATTGGGAAAACTGCCGTCGTTAATGAAGTTCATAAACCTATTGTCAAACAACGAGGTTACTTTATCAAAGGCAAATTCGATCAATTTAACCGCAATGTTCCATTCTCTGCCTTTGTACAAGCTTTCCGCAGCTTAATGGGGCAAATCCTCAGCGAATCTGATGCGGAATTAGCCAATTGGAAAACTCAAATCCTGGAAGCGTTAGGAAATAACGGACAAGTTCTGATTGATGTTATCCCTGAACTCGAAGCAGTTATTGACAAACAGCCTCCCGTCCCTGAACTATCTGGAAGCGCTGCCCAAAATCGCTTTAACTTACTCTTTGAGAAATTCATTGCCGTTTTCACCACCAAAGAACATCCTTTAGTTATCTTTCTTGATGACTTGCAATGGGCAGATTCGGCATCATTAAATCTAATGAAGGTGTTGATGGGGAATAGCACAACAGGATATCTACTGCTTCTGGGAGCATATCGGGATAACGAAGTTTTCCCCGCCCATCCTCTGATATTGACTCTAGCCGAATTGGAGAAGCAGGAAGCAGCAATTTCTACCATTACCCTGGCTCCCTTATTTGTGCATCACATCAATCAGCTTGTAGCAGAAACCCTGATTTGCCAAGTAGAACAATCTCAACCACTGACAGAATTGGTTTATCGGAAGACCCAAGGAAATCCGTTCTTTACTACACAATTATTGAAAGGGTTGTATGAAGATAAATTGATTTTATTTAATCAAAATTTGGGATATTGGGAATGCGATTTGGTTCAAGTGCGAGATGCAGCTCTCACGGATGATGTGGTGGAATTTATGGCCCGAAGGTTGCAGAAGTTACCCGCAGCAACACAGGAGGTGTTGAAATTGGCGGCTTGTATTGGTAACCAGTTTGATTTGGAGACTTTGGCTGTTGTTTGTCAAACTCGAGCAGAAGAAGTAGCAAGCCAACTTTGGAGTACCCTACAAGAAGGGATGGTTTTACCGATTAGCCAAGCTTACAAGTTTTTTCAAGGTGAAATTAACTCTGCTGAAACTGAGAGAATTGATGTAAATTATCGTTTCCTACACGATCGCGTTCAACAAGCTGCTTATGCTTTAATTCCAGAAGAAAAAAAGCAAATCGCCCACGTTCAAATTGGTCAGCTGTTGCTTGCTAGCATATCACCAGATCGACTTGTAGATCGCATTTTTGCAATTGTCAATCACTTAAATAAAGGGATTGACAATTCTCAAACCCAGAAAGAACCCTCGGAACTCCTTCGTCTCAACCGCATTGCCGGGATTAGAGCCAAAGAAACCACAGCATATGAATCGGCCATGGATTATTTGGAAATAGCCAGGCAACTTTTACCAACTAATAGTTGGCAGCATTGCTACGAAGTTACTTTGGAGGTTTACCTTAACCTAGCAGAAGTTAACTATCTATCAGGAAAGTTTGCCACATCTCTTGCACTTGTTGAATCGATCGTGCAATCCACCAAACAGGCGATCGATCGGGCTGAAGCATTTAATCTTGCTGTTTTGCAATTTACCTTACAAGGAGAATTCCTTCAGGCGCTTGAATATGGGAAAAAAGCTTTAGACTGCTTGAATTTCGACTTGTTGGAAACGAACTTAAAAGAAAAAATCGAATCTTGTCAAGTTCAGATTGATCTCAAGCTTGGCAATCGGAAGATAGAACAGATCGTTTCGGAGCCAGAAGCAACCGTTCCAGACAAGCGTGCAATTATAAAAATACTCAATAATTTGTTAGTGCCAACTTATGTCCTGCAAAAAGAAGACCTGTACTTTCTGATTACATTATCGATTGTTTTTATATCCCTCAACTTTGGTATGGTCGCTGAATCAAGCTATGGATTTTCTTCCTATGGGATGTATGTGGGAGGAAAACAGGGCAATTATCAATTAGGCTATGAATTTGGCCAACTTGCAGAAAAATTAGCTAAACGCTTCCATCAGGGCAGCGATCTTTGTAAAGCGTGTTACATTCTTGGGAATAACATCCTGTCTTGGGTGCGCCCTCTGCGTGAAGCAGAATCTATTTTCAATGAAGGGTTGGTTGCAGGTTTGGAGTCTGGAGAACTGATTTTTTCTGCCAATATTCTAATGTACAAGTCCCTGAACCCATTTTATGCGGGGGATAATATTCTAGAAATCCAGGAAACCCTTCCACAACATTTGGAGTTTGCTACTCGGACACTTAATTATCAACTTGCCGTGGATGTTATGCTTGGCTTGAATATTTGGCTTGCCGATATCACCCAAAATTCCTCGAACAATATTCTCACGGAACAGGAGTATTTAAAGAATTGTCAGGCTAATAACAGCACCTATGCTATTTGTCATTATTGGATCTTAAAAACGAAAATTTTGTGTTTGTATGGTCGCTATGAAGAGGCTCTGATTGCAGCAGGAGCGGCAGAGGAAATAATTAATGTTATACCGGGTAAATATCAGATTGCAGCTCTTAATTTTTATCAGTCGATAGCTGCGATAGAATATTGTCGTCTTCATTCCTTAATTTCAAACAATGATTATTTGGAAAAAATCAAGTTCAACCAAGCTAAACTCAAGCAATGGGCGGCGAGTTGCCATGAAAATTTTTCCCACAAATACTTTTTAGTTGATGCCACTGTGAACAGTTTCTTGGGAAATAAAGTACACTGTATTGATCTTTACGATCGCGCAATTGCTGCAGCCAAAGAAAACAAATATATCCAAGAAGAAGCCTTAGCAAACGAACTCGCTGCCAAATTCTACCTGGACTGGGGCAAAGAAAAATTTGCCACGCTTTATCTACAAGAAGCTTACTATTGCTATGCTCAATGGGGTGCTAAAGCCAAAATCAAAGACCTCGAACTACGCTATCCCCAACTATTAAAACCTATTTTGGAAAGCAAACGCCAGTCCTTATCTTCAAAAACAAGCATTTCCAAACTTACAAGTCATTCTCATTCTCAAACCGCAACCGTTGCCAATATTTCCTCTATTCTTGACTTTTCTTCTCTCTTAAAAGCCTCTCAAACTTTATCGGGAGAAATTGAACTTGATCGCCTGCTATCCACTATTCTCAAGATTATTTTGGAAAATGCCGGAGCCACAAAAAGTGCATTATTATTAAGCAGTGAAACAGGATTGACGATAGAGGCGATCGCAAATCGTACTGGAGACAGCAGTAAATTAACCATAGATTCATTAAATCAATCCATTCCCTGGGAAGATAGTCAAAACTTACCAGTAGGATTGATTAACTATGTCCGACGCACTACAGAAACAGCACTTTTAGATGCCCAAGCTGCCCAAGAACAGTTTGCTGCCGATAACTATTTACTGCGTTTTCATCCCCAAAGTTTACTGTGTATGCCTTTACAAGAGAGAGGGAAATTAATCGGGATTCTCTACTTAGAAAATCGTTTAACCGCAGATGCGTTTACTACCGAGCGCCTAGAAATTTTAGATACATTATGCGCTCAAGCAGCAATATCCCTACAAAATGCTAGATTGTATCAACAAGCGCAACAAACCCTCAAGGATTTACAAGCGGCTCAACTACAATTAGTTCAAAGTGAAAAAATGGCTACCTTGGGCAATTTGGTAGCAGGGGTGGCTCACGAAATTAATAATCCGGTTGGCTTTATCAGTGGCAATGTAGATGCAGCCCAAGAACATTTGCAAGATTTGCTATCAGCCCTTTCTCTATATCAAGAAAACACTTCTCCTCCCCAAGAAATTGTCGAAGCAATCGAAGAGCTAGAAACAGATTTTATTGCCGAAGATTTCCCCAAACTAATTGCGTCAATGGCAGAGGGATGCCAAATAATTCGCAATATCAGCACATCTCTGCGAACATTTTCGCGCACGGATACCGCCAGCAAAACCGAGTTTAATCTACATGACGGGATAGATAGCACCTTATTAATCTTAAAATACCGCCTGAAAGCCAATGAAAACCGTCCAGCGATTGAGATCGTTAAAAATTATGGTAATATTCCCCTAGTCAAATGCTATGCGGGACAACTAAATCAAGTGTTTATGAATTTATTGGCGAATGCCATAGATGCTTTAGATGAAAGCAATGAAGGGAAAACATTTACCGATATCGAAAAAAAACGTAATTGCATTACCATTGCGACGGAATTAAGCGAAGACAAAAAGAGCGCGATCGTGAGAATTGCCGACAATGGAACGGGAATCCCAGAAGAAGTGAAAGCGAGGCTATTCGAGTCAGGATTTACTACCAAAGCAGTAGGAAAAGGAACGGGTTTAGGGATGGCGATCGCCCATCAAATAGTCACAGAAAAACACGGTGGTATGATTACCTGTAATTCAACAGTTGGGCAAGGTACAATTTTTACTATCATTATTCCCAGGTAAAAATCTTGCCCCCACCGTCATTTCAGTTATCAGTTATCAGTTATCAGTTATCAGTACCCCAGGCTTAACCCAGAGGCTTGAAATACAGATGTTGATTTCTTCCATCCCCTTCAAAGGGGAGGCTTTAGACCTTATTTTTTGGTAAAATTTTTCTTCTGAATGGTATAGCAGTCGAAGCAAAGGTTAAGAGATTTATCAACGCCCAAATTCACTCAGAGATTACTTCTGACTTCCGACTTCTGACTTCTGACTTGCGCCTAGAGCTATATTACCTTCTTTTTGTATGATAGGATGAGGAACTGATTTTATCTATTGTTTAAACTCAGGTATTTATGCTGTATCACATAGACTTTCGAGTACAATATCCTCCTACTATGACCCAAGAGGAATTATTTACTATTTGGAGCGAAGAAGCAGATGCTGCAGAGGAAGGTAAGAAAAAAGGAATTGTAGTAAGTGTTTGGAAGTGTGTGGGAACTCGCAGAGTCATAGCTATTGTTGATGTGGAATCTCCCGATCAACTTGACCAAGTGATTATGGATTTACCAATTGTCAAAAAATTGGGACAATATGTGAATATTGAGGTTACATCATTACGACGCTATGAAGATTTTGCTACAGATTTAAAGGCGAGAAAAAACTGACATACTCTCAGACGGATTACAAGAAAACGTTACCGTACCTTATTCACAGTATCAACCCAACATTTTTACCTGTTTTGTTGGGTTTCATTTCGTACTATTTCGTGGAAGTAAACTGCTACTCAACCTACAATTATTCTTAACATCAGTAAAACTGGACTACCATTAACACTTATCGGTATCAGAAAAATTTCCCGATTTCCATAATTACCAAATTTTTCTAAATTCTCTTCCCTCCTAATTTCTGACTTCTGAGTTCTGACTCCTAAATGTTAGGATAACTAATTACCCAGATTCTATATGATTCTTGTAACTCACCAATTGGAAAGATATCCTTCCTTACTGCTGACTTTTAACTACAAGCTGTTAAAATTTAACTACAAGCATACGACAATTAAGAATAGCTCTTTCAGCAGCAATTATCAATCTGAAATCATCTTTTTCTTCTATGGCATAATTGATTTTTGATAAGACCAAATATTCTTTTGATTGATTTAAAAAAAATGCAGTAGTTTTGATAAAATTTTCTAGTATATTTTTCTGTACAGGAGTAATTTTTTCTCTATCCCACGATGGAAATTTCATTGATTCTATCAACTCAATAGCCCGATCAATCAATATTAAATTTTTAAATTTTTCTATTCTATAAATTAATATAATTCTTTTTAATAAGTATTCTAGAGAAGACATTTGCTTGTTGAAACAATCACCCAATATATTCAAATAAGCGGTCTTTATTTCTATAAAATCCATTTTTGATTTTTTGACAAGAATATAACTATAGTATAGCAATTCCCAAGAAGCGTGAGGTACAAAATTCCTTGGTTTTAGGGAACAGGGAACACTTAACTGGGAACAGGGAATAGGGAATAGGGAATAGGAAACAGGGAATAGGAAATAGGAACAAATAAAGATAGGTGTACCTCACGATTGCTGAGAAACGCTATAATTTATTTATAATACTAAAACTAAATGCTATGATCGGGCAATAGTTAATCCGTATTTTTACCAAATCTTCATATTGTTGATGAATGTTAATATATTAGCCTTTCAAAGACTTCTCAATCTAGATAAATTACAATTAATACGGTTGTAATGATAATAACTTAAGGATACCACTTTCATTAATGGATAATTGATAATGGATAATTGATAATTACCTCTCCCTAAAAGGTAGAGAATTGACTAAAAGGAAAAAGTTTATTTTCTCTTGGTCGATTAATATAGCGCCGGTTTCCTCAGCATCCCACCCTGCGTGAAACTTTCCTTACGGAATGCTATCGCAAACGTTAACGACCACTTTTTCTCTTTTATTGGGGAGGTTTTAAAGGTGAATTATTTAATTATTAATTATTAATTATTAATTATTAATTATTCGGTTACGGCATTTTGCTGCATCAACATTTCATTACATAGTCAGGTTTATTCCTATCTAGCTACTTAGCAATTTTTATGTAAAACTTAAAGATGAGATAGGTCGATCACCTATCCCATCTTTGGAATTTATTAGTTAGTAGATTAAGAGTTGTTTAGTTTTATAACACAAGCAAAAATTAAGTTTCTTAAAACCAATACCTAATTTTTAGAAACCGTTACGACCCCAAACTACCATTGAAATAGAGAAACCGAACAGAACTAAAAGGCTAACCCAACCTAAAGACAAAATATCCATAACTGCTTTTAAAAAAAAGAAAAAATTTACTCCAAATCCTATAATATTTTATTTATGGCATTTTGACTAGAAGAGAAGACGAAAATATTAATAGGCACAAAATTCAGCTTATATGGTCAACTATTTATCAAATTTTACCTTCGCAGAAAGAATAGAATCTCTCAAAGCAGGAACTCTTGCTGGTATCTCACTATTTTTAACTTTCGGCGCGATCGCTCTTGGCAATAACTTAATTTTAGCCCATAGTTGGGAGCCATTGGCAAATTTAGAAATTACAAATCTGGACTGGGATATTTTGCTGCAAGGGGCGATCGCTTTTGTGAGTGGATTTCTATTTGGCGTGACTTATCGTTATATTATTCGTCAAGATAAGAACCCCCATCTTAAATCTGGGGCAGTCGTGGCCTTTGGCACTGTCAGAGGTTTGGGACAAATTGATGGAGGATTAAATTCTGAGGCCACATTTTTCGCTCTATGGCCTTTAATGGTATTAGGTATAGAGAGTGTAGTGGCCTTTGCTGTAGTTGGTCTTGTGTTGGACTTAGGTATTAATCAAAAATGGATTAATCCTTTTCCTGCTTCCCCTCATCAAGATTAATAAACCTTTGGCAAAAGTAATTTCTGCGATTAAAAAAAAATTTAGCTCGGTAGTAGGCATAATCAAATGTAAGATTTTATTATCGCCTAGGAAAGCAATTATAGTAAGTGGGGTTCCTTAGTTTTTCGCCTTATGGCAAACCTTTTAATCTTTATTGATATTTCTGTTTTCCTATCTAGTTAGTTTTTTATTAATAATCTAGCTTACTGAATGATTCTATAATTTTTAGTAGTCAGTAGTTAATAGTGAATGGTTAAAATAGATTTTTTCTTACTATTAATCTTAATTCACTCACAAATTTCATACCTTACTTCAACAACACCCAATAATCAAATAATTTATCTAATTTACCCAAAAATATTTTCTGGAAAATTATTAATCCTAGCTTCTCTTTACATAGATAAAAATGAAGCAATCCGATTGCTCTTTTTTTACTTCTAAATAATATGTAAATTATCATTAGATATTCACATTTTTGAGGCGGATTGCTATGATTTTTTTTAGATATTTATTCTATAGCTAAGAAAGAATTGGCTCTTGACAATTACTGATGATGAGTCTCAGACTAGGAAATGTTTTTCCAACTGTTCCCTATTCCCTATTCCCTGCTATAGATTCAATTAATCAACTATAGTCACGCAACATTTTTTTGATTTCCATGTTATGTAACTCTTCTTGACCTATCATTGTACGAGCATATTCTTCTAAATATATACTTGCATTTTCTACAGTTTCTAACAATTTTTTATATAGTTCTAAAGCTTTGGCTTCATGGTTGAGACTTTCTTGTAAAAGAGCTGCTATTGAATGTTGATTTGTTTCTATAATCGGAGCTACTTTTAATGTCGGATGACCTTCTAAACCTGTTAGTATTTCTCCTGCTTGTTGAGCATGAAGTAAAGATTCATTAGCTTGAGTTTTAAAAAAATCTACAATTGGTATGCGATTAGGTCCGATTACCATTAAGGAATAATGAGTGTAGCGCACCACACCTGCAAGTTCAAATTCCATAATAGAATTTAATAAGCCTACAGATTTTTGATTATCAAGTTCTCTCATTTTTAACGTTTTAAGTCTACATTTCTCTGATTAATTGTAACTGCTTAGTTATAGACATCTGTTTATTCAATATTAATTTAAGTTTTCCTAGATTTAACTTTTATTTAAGGATAGCAAATATAGGGCTACTTGAATCGGGAATAGGGAATAGGGAATAGTAAACTGTCAAAGGATTTTTCGTATAGGGAAATCCTCCGCAAACAGGATTTAGAATTGTCCTAACCTTTGCTTCGACTACTATATTAACTTTTTCTATAGATAATCTCAAGGCAAAAATCCTTTTTTTCTCAACCCCTACTAAATGCTAGTTATATTAGCAGGGGAAAATTACACAATTTAATTAGCTATTAACTTTTAGCAGCTTTGGTTTAAAATTCCCAGCAACCCCAAACAATGGATGTTTTAGGAGAAGTTAAAATCTTCTTCTAAACGTAAAAAAAGAGATTCTGCTGATTACTGAGTGCTGAGTGCTAATTGCTGCGTTAAAAAAGTTTTTTTTAGTTAATTGCTATTTTTTTCTTGGGTGAGTTCTGTGACAGTTATATCATTCTTAACAAACTCTAATTGCTCAGGACTGATAACTTTTTTTACTGCCAGTTGGTTAATGTCTTTGTAAGGACGATTTTTCTTGATTTTTTCTGGTAGATCGGGTAGATTTAACTTGATTGCTAATTTTTTTAAATCTGAGTCTGAAGCATCATTTATATCTATTTTAATTCTAGTGCCAGGAGTAGTAGATACGGCTGAATTTGAAGTGCCAGGACTGGTGTTAGTATCTATAGTCGGAGTAGTTGTATTTGCACAAGAACTCATGGCAATTAAACTAGCAACGATTGCAGAGAAAGATAGAAAACGAAAATGATTCATCATATTAGTTGAGTGGATTTTTTTGTTATTACTAGGACAAATTCATATTGTAATGGCTCGATAAAATATTGACAATTTTTGATATATGAGTTTTTGTTATTTGCCCTAAAGTTAGACAATAATTTCACCATCTTATTTTAAATATTAAATAAGGTTTTATACCACTTCTTAATAATACTGCTATAAAATTTTGGTATAGCGCTAGGCGCGAAATTGAAAATTAAAAATTCATGCCTTATTGGTTAGTAAGGCTTAAGGCAAGCATGTAACTGCTCAGTTATTTCTGCCATCCTGCACTAGCTATTTGTAAAAAATATTGCTCGTCCTTGGTACAGATAATACCAATTACCATGCATTAATGCTATACTTCACTTCAGCTACACTTCAACAATCAAATATTTATCAAGCTCAAAGTCTTTTTTTGACAATTTAAGGTAGATTAGTATATGTTTTTCGTACGGACGTTTTCCTGACGCTTTCGCTCCGCTAACGCTACGCGACATGGAATAGGAGCATTACGGAACGGAAAACGCATTAATGCTCAAGCAACGTCCCTACCTCTCCCAATCTTATGTAGCATTCATGCATGAGAAATAGTATAAGATGCCCCCCCTGGAGATTGTTAATTTTGCTCGAAAGTAGTTTCCTAGATCAATAGAGATAAATGAGTCAATAAGGCCAACAAAAATATGTTTAGATTATTGAGATAATTATGTTATTTGGAATACAAAAAATTCTGCATACTTATGAATCTCCCCATCTCCCTATCAACATCCTAACTTTTTTGACAGTCAAAGTAATGAAAATCAACTTTAGAAAACTACTTTTAATGCTATTGACTCTAGCTTCTATCACTCCTACTGCTCTACTAAGTAGTTGTCAAAACCAGAGGACTGAAAATCAGGCCAACCAAGTGCAGACAAATGACAAAACTCCAGGCACTCTTAAGCTTCGTGCTAATGGAGAAGACTTTGTGAGGAAAGGTTTTATTACTAAAGATGGATGGAAAATAACATTTGACCAACTCTACGTTAACCTAGTTGAAGTTACGGCCTATCAAACAGATCCACCCTATAAAGCTGAAACAGGAGGAAAACCAGAAGCAAAAGAAAAAGTTATTCTTGCTCAAAGCAAAATAGTAGATTTGGCAAAAGGGAATGAAACAGCAGAAACTATTTTGGTGAGTGAAATATCTGCACCTCCGGGTCACTATAATGCTATCTCTTGGAAAATGCTTAAGGCAACTGAAGGTCCAGCAAAAGGTTATTCTTTATTAATGAGTGGCACAGCTAATAAAGATGCTCAGAGTATACCCTTTACTCTAAAAATTGACCAGGAATTAGAATTTACTTGTGGAGATTTTGTTGGGGATGAGCGTAAGGGTATTCTTGAAGCAGGAAATACTGCGGAATTAGAAGCTACTTTCCACTTTGACCATCTTTTTGGTGATGGTAGTGCTGCCCCAGATGACGAAATTAATACAGGAGCATTGGGTTTTGCTCCTCTGGCAGCGATCGCTACAGCAGGAAAAGTTGAGCTGGATATGCCTACATTAAAAGATAAACTTTCTCCTGCTGACTACCAAAAATTTATGGCAATTTTGCCTAGTTTAGGTCATGTGGGCGAAGGTCATTGCCATAGTTGAAATTCAAAATTCAAAATTCAAAATTCAAAATTCAGAGAAGTTAATCGTTTGTTTTAAGTCAAAAGTCAGTTTAATTCAAAATTCAAAATTCAGAGAAGTTAATTGTTTGTTTTAAGTCAAAAGTCAGTTTAATTCAAAATTCAAAATTCAAAATTCAAAAGTCAGAGAAGTTAATTGTTTGTTTTAAGTCAAAAGTCAGTTTAATTCAAAATTCAAAATTCAAAATTCAAAAGTCAGAGAAGTTAATTGTTTGTTTTAAGTCAAAAGTCAAAAGTCAAATTAGGGAGTAGGGAATAGGGAATAATATCAAACCCGGTAGCATTATCAAAGCTACAAGAGGAAAATATGAGAGCTACACAATATGGTGTAGCTCTATGAACCAAAATCAAAAATAGAAAATCTGTAGTAGAAATTAATTTGAGCAATTCAGGATTTTCTATAAAATAAATCCCACTGCACAAGAAATCATTTAACAATAGAAAATGGCAAAATTTCTGAAGTAACCATAAATAGAGGTAAGATATGAAATGGCAATTCGTGATTCCTTTAATATTTTTATCTTCACTGAGTTTACAGGGAAAAGCGAGTCCTCATGGAGTAAAAATTCAACATCAAATTACTCAAGCAATTCAGATTAATGCTGTTTATGATACTGGTACTCCTTTAACTAATGCTTCAGTCACAGTTTATGCTCCTAATGCTCCTAATAAACCTTGGTTAAAAGGCATAACTGATGAGGAGGGAAATTTTATTTTTGCCCCTGATTCTTCTCAGTCTGGATATTGGGAAATAAAGGTACGTCAAGCTGGTCATGGCGAGTTAGTTAGTGTTCCTTTTCAAGTAAATAAATTGGAAAATTCTCCTAGGGAAAATATCAGCAACAATAACTATTATTTAGCAAGTACATCTAGGGATTATAATCCACTGCAAAAAGGATTAATGATAGGTTCTGTTATGTGGGGATTTGTAGGAACTGCTTTATTTTTCTGGAGATTTAAAACTCAAGACCAACCACAAGAAAATCGTTAGAGTTTTTGCATTAGTAAAAATCAAAATTTTTTTTCTGTTGCTTTTAGTATGAGATATTTTATTTTTCCTGTTTCTAGTTCCTGACTTTTATAATAAGTCTATTACAGTTATAAATTTTGTCTAAATCTTTAACTTTTGTTAGTATAATTTTAAATTTTTACAATGCATATTTCAGAAGGCATTCTGCCAGCTCAACTTTGTATTAGTGGTTATGGAATTACTTCTCTAATTACCTGGTATTCTCTACGCCAAATTAATCGTTTACCAAATCCTCAAGCTAGTATTCCCAAAGCTTCTTTATTAACGGCAGCTTTTTTTGTTGCTTCTAGTATTCATATTCCTATACCAATAGGTAGCAGCGTTCATTTAATCTTAAATGGACTGTTAGGAACTGTATTAGGTTATTATGCTTTTCCAGCAATATTAATTGGTTTATTTTTCCAAGGAATAATGTTTGGACATGGTGGTTTAACTACTTTAGGAATTAATGCACTAATTATGGGAATTCCAGCAATTTTAGCTTATCAAATATTTCAATTACGTCATGTTGTGGGAAAAGGAATTAGGGAAAATTTATCAATGAGAATTTTTGGCTTTATTGCTGGAGCAAGTGCTATTGGAGTTTCGAGTTTGATATTTTTTAGTTTAATTATTACAAATCTTCCCTCTGGGTTTGATGGTTCATTAGAACAGAAAGCAATTTATGGATTAATGATTTCTCATATTCCTTTGATGGTAATAGAAGGAATTTTAACTGCTATGGTTGTCAGCTTTTTGCATCGAGTTATGCCAAAACTTTTACCAAATAATTAAAATCTAAAGCGTCTCCTTTTAAGGATAAAAAAGAAAAAAAATCATTTTTGTCAATCCTCTTCTTTTAAGGAAAGGTAATTTCAGTTATCAGTACCTCCAAGTGAACCATTGGGATTGAAATAAGGAAATTGATTTTCTCTTGGTCGATTTAATATGGTTAGGAAACCCATCCATCCCACCCTACGGGAAACTGTGTTAACGACCGCTTTTTTAAATAAATAAAGATTAAAATATTTATCTGTAAGAGACTATTTATAAATCGAACTTGTATTTGTTAAAACTATCTGCTTGTAACCCATACTACTAGACTGACACGCCTAAAAATGTAGGTTGGGTTGAACGGAGTATTAGCGGAGTTTCCCGGAGGGAAACCCAACACAAGTTTACTGTTCCCTGTTCCCAGTTAAGTGTTCCCTCTTTTCTGGAATAGTAATAGACTTCTCCCTATTCCCTCTTTTCTGGAATAGTAATAGACTTCTCCCTATTCTCTGTTCCCTCTTTTCTGGAATAGTAATAGACTTCTCCCGGTTCCCGGTTCCCTGTTCCCTGTTCCCTCTTTTCTGGAGATGTCTAATGAAATTTGCTCTAGATGAATATGCTAATTTAAACTCCCCAATACATAGATGGGATGTGAGATATAAACTTATTGGTTTAATCGCATTAATGTTTGCCTTTGCGACAGTTAATAGTTGGTATCTAATTCCATCAATGCTCTTAGTAACTTTGATGCTTTATGGAATTTCAAAACTGCCTTTATCATTTTTAGCAACTCGGTTACGTTATCCAGGATTTTTTTTGTTCGGGGTAATTATTTTATTACCTTTTCTATCTGGTAAAACAATTATTTGGCAATTGGGATTTTTGACAATTCGCCAAGAAGGTTGTCTAGCAGTTATATTAATTGTTAGTCGTTTTTTTGCTATTATGACTACTGGTCTAATTTTATTCGGTACAAGTTCATTTTTAACTACCGTAAAAGGAATGAGAAGACTGGGAATTTCTCCCATTATTACGGATATGTTGATGTTATCTTATCGTTATATTTTTGAACTATCTCATCAACTTAACATGATGATTAAATCTACTAAATTACGAGGTTTTCAAAGCAGCAAAATTAGTTGGAGAAATTTATCAGTTTATGCTGCTCTTACTGGTAGTCTTTTGGTACGAAGCTATCAACAAGCAGAGCGAGTTTATCAAGCAATGTTATTGCGTGGTTATGGCAATGTATTCAATCAAGAAAGTCGGATCGTATCTTCTAATTCTACAAATACTCTTCAATTTGGGTCTGATTTAATATATCTATTTTTATCTCTGATAATTTCTGTTAGTTTGATTGTTGCAGAATTATTTTTTTTAGCTAAATTTTGAAAGTTATTAAATGGTTGGGATAGGCAAATATTGAATTCTCAATATTAATGAAGCAGAGAAAACCTGTTGCTATAAAAAATAGTTGATTTTCACAAAAGATTCCTGTTAGTTTGATTGTTGCAGAATTATTTTTTTTAGCTAAATTTTGAAAGTTATTAAATGGTTGGGATAGGCAAATATTGAATTCTCAATATTAATGAAGCAGAGAAAACCTGTTGCTATAAAAAATAGTTGATTTTCACAAAAGATATCTAGGAAAAAACCTGGTTTATGGTTTCGGTGTGCATAAGTTGTCAAATATTTGGTACAAATAATTAGATTTTTGCTAGAAGTTCAGTAGGGAAAATTTATGAGTTGACTGTATAGGTATAGTCTCCGTCTGATTGACTATTTATGGTAAAGAATAACCTCTAATAAATCTTATGGTAAAGTTTGATTTTTAGTCAAAGATAGTCAAATAGACAACTCATATCATGTCCGTTGGTATTGTTATGTGTAAAAGTTTTAGTGATCAAAAAACTAGCTATTCTTTGTACTTTAAAACTTTCTCTTCTTCCCTCTTAACTCCTAACTGCTAACTCCTGACTCCTCCCTCGTTATTTATAACTATTCAACCGGACATAATATTACCGAAACAATTAAACAATTAAACAATTAAACAATTAAATAATGAGATAATTCAGGTTTAAAGTCTCTCCTTTCAAGGGGAAAAAAGCGGTCGAGGGATGGCGAGGTCTCCGCCATATCCAATCGACCAAGAGAAATAAATTTTTTCCTTTTAGTCAATCCTCTCCCTGTTAGGGAGAGGTAATTATCCATTATCCATTATCCATTATCCATTATCCATTATCCATTAATCAATTCTCCCCTACTCCCCCGCTCAATAAAATGTAGAAAAGCTTTTGAGAAATGGTATAATACTGATGCTACCGGACTTGATATAAGATTCTTTTTTCAAATTGCTGAAATCCCAAATGTGTATTTCAGGAAATAGGGAATAGAAAAAAAATGCTATACCAGATTAAAATGAGAATCACTATAATATTTATTAAACCTACTACTTAATATTTTTCAGTAGTTAAAAAACATCTTATTCCTGTGTTAATAATTAATTATTTATCAAATGCAAGAGGATCGATCGCTAGCTGGAGTCTATGTCAAAGATTTATTATTTCAATATCCTCAAAATGAACCTGTTTTACGGGGTTTTTCATTGACAATTAAACCAGGAGAAAGAGTAGCTTTGTTAGGACCTACAGGTACTGGTAAAAGCACCTTTATGGAAACTTTAGTAGGTTTAAAAAAACCTTTATCGGGTGAAATTTGGATTCAAGGAATTCTCCTACAAGAAAAAACTTTATCCCAAGTGCGTAGTCAGGTAGGTTTTTGTTTCCAAAATCCTGATGATCAATTATTTATGCCGACTATTTTAGAGGATATAACTTTCGGTCCGCTTAACTATGGTTTATCGCCAGAAACTGCTACAGAAATTGCTGAGAATTTGTTGATAAAATTTGGTTTAGAAAAATATGCAAATCGTTCTGTTTATGAACTTTCAGGAGGTCAAAAAAAATTGGCTGCTTTAGCAGCAGTTTTAGCATTAAAACCAGAAATTTTAATATTAGATGAACCGACTAATGGCCTCGATCCTTTATGGCGACGTAATTTAGCTGAAATTATCTTACAATTACCAGTGCAAATTATTTTAATTGCTTCCCATGATTTAAACTGGGTTAGTAAAGTAACTGAACGTGCTTTAATTTTGCAGTCTGGTCAAATTCAAGTAGATACTTCTACTAAAAATATTATCCAGGATAGTTCAACTCTTGAATATTATGGTTTACCTATTGATTATTAGTCAATAGAATTCTTGCAGAAGTCAGGGAATAGGGAATAGGGAATAGGGAAGAGGGAATGAAATTGTTGATTTAATATCTTGAATTGGTTTCATTTTTTATTTTTGGAGATATCTAATAGTCAGTAGTTAGTAGTTAGTAGTTAGTAGTCAAAACAGCTTTTTTCCTGACTATCAATCTTACTCATATCCGAATTTCATACCTGATTTCAGCAATGCAGATTATCAAAAGAAGGGAAAAGCTTTTAGTTATCTATAAGAGCAGGAAAAAAGAAGAGAAAAACAGCAAAATTAGAGATATTTCTCAATTATCTAAATACAGCAATTTCCTATTTGATGAAGTACATATCAGTAGCTAGTAGTCAGTAGTCAAAACAGCTTTTTTCCTGACTATCAATCTTACTCAGATACGAATTTCATACCTGATTTCAGCAATGCGGATTATCAAAAGAAAGAAGCAGCTTTTAGTTATCTATAAGAGCAGGAAAAAAGAAGAGAAAAACAGCAAAATTAGAGATATTTCTCAATTATCTAAATACAGCAGTTTCCTATTTGATGAAGTACATATCAGTAGTCAGTAGTTAGTAGTCAATAGTTAGTAGTCAAAACAGCTTTTTTCCTGACTATCAATCTTACTCAGAGTAGTCAGTAGTCAGTAGTCAATAGTTAGTAGTTAAAACAGCTTTTTCCTGACTATTAATCTTACTCAGAGTAGTCAGTAGTCAGTAGTCAGTAGTTAAAACAGCTTTTTTCCTGACTATCAATCTTATTCAGATCCGAATTTAATACCTGATTTCAGCAATGCCGATTATCAAAAGAAGGAAGCAGCTTTTAGTTATCTAGAAGAGCAGGAAAAAAGAAGAGAAAAACAGCAAAATTATAGATATTGCTCAATTATATAAATACAGCAGTTTCCTATTTGATGAAGTACATATTAGGGAGTAGGAAGTAGAATTCTACTGAATAAGATATTTTTGGCTTCATGCCTATATATCGTTAAAAATATTCCTGAATTCTGCTTATTACTTAATAACTGAAGTTTTGAGGAAGCACAGCATTTTTTACTTCTCCCCCACTCCCTCACTCCTACTCTCCCATTCCCCCTATTCCCTATTCCCTATTCCCTATTCCCTGACTTCTGCAAGAAGTCTAATAATTAACGGTGAAACTTTCGCGTTGTTTCTTGATAAAGAAGCATGGCAAAATCTTTGATAATTTCCTCATTTTGAAAATAATTTCCGTACTTTTTCTTTGCTGTTTCTATGCAAAGTTTCATAATTTCTGATGACTCATCAATATAATGAGCGATCGCTTTTTGTTGTTCTTGTTTTGTATGATGATGATGATGATGATGTCTAAAATCTGGGTGTACTGGAAATGTAGTTTCGGAAGTTACCTTAATATCTTTTCCTACTGGATGAACTATTTTTGTTACCCGTCTTTTTTGAACTTCTTCAGCAAAACCAGATGCAATTATACCTGCTGGTAAACCAAAAATTCCAATGCCTAAAAAAGCTACAGCAGCACTCAATAATTTGCCTAAATGAGTCATAGGATAAACATCTCCATAACCCACAGTTGTTAAAGTTACTACTCCCCACCACATAGTCTCTAAAATACTAGAAAATTTTTCTGGTTGTGCTTCACTTTCTGCTAGAAACATGAGACTTGAGACAAAAACTAAGACAAAAATTACTATCAGTAATGTAGCTATTAGTTCTTCTTTTTTTGCAACTATAACTTTAAGTATAGTCCGCAAAGATTCTGAATATCTGCTAATTTTAAATAGGCGAAATAAACGTAGCACAAGAGTGAATTTGATAAATTCAAAACCGGGAAATAATATTTGTAGATAAAAGGGCAAAATAGCTACAAGGTCTATCAGTGCTAAGGGTGTAATTAGATATTTTAATCTACCATAAATTGGATGATGATATTTAGGATTAACCGTACATATCCAGATTCTGATTAAATATTCTAAAGTAAAAAATCCAGTTACAAGTATTTCGATTAATTTTAACTGTTCAGGATAATATTCTGAAAATTTAGGAGATGTTTCTAAAATAAATGCACTTACACTAATGCTGGTTAAAATAGTAATCACCAAATCATCTAGTAAGCTTAAAAAAATTCTTTGGTCGGAATATTCAAAAATATAGTAAATGTTTTCTTGCCAAGATTTGCGTTTTTTTTGTATCTTTATCATTTTGCTATGTACCCTGATAATGTTTACCGAATAATTAATAATTAATAATTAATTAATTCAAGTTGAAAGCTTCCCCTTTTAAGGGGAAAAGTGGTCGAGAGATGGATGGGTTATCTAAGCATATCCAATCTCCCATCGATAAATAAATTTTTTCCTTTTAGTCAATTCTCTCCCTAAAAGGGAGAGGTAATTATCCATTATCAATTAATGAACCATACTTTTAATTCTTGGAAACATCTCAACTGCTTTTTCCTCTTGTAAAGATAATGAACCTGATAGCTGATAGCTTACAAAGGGAGAGGTAATTATCCATTATCCATTAATGAAATTGTAATTTTTATTAGCTTATTAGTAATTATTAAATTGTCTAAAATACTGCAAAATATATGAATAATATAGTAGGGAATAGAGAAGAGGAACACTTAACTTAGAACGGTTGGAAAAATATTTCCATATCTGAAATTCATCATCAGTAATTGTCAAGGACTAATTCTTTATTAGCTATATTTTAGTTATCTTAGAAACTGTTTGTAAAATAAGTCTTAAGAGAGTTGTTGAGTGACTAAAATCTAAAAATGGTAGTACTTCAAGAGATTGAAATTTGGTAGATTGATTAGGAGGAAAGGTATATATCTTCCCAGATTTTTAACTCTTCAATACTTGTCTTGATTTCTTCCTCCCTATTACCTATTCCCTATTCCCTATTCTCTATTCCCAGTTAAGTGTTCCCAGTTAAGAGTTAAGTGTTCCCTATCTCCTTTTTATATTTCCTGATACATTCAGTCTCTTAGGATTTATATAGCAATTCCCAAGAAGCGTGAGGTACAAAATTCCTTGGTTTTAGGGAACAGGGAAAACTTAACTGGGAATAGGGAATAGGGAATAGGAAACAGGGAATAGGAAATAGGAACAAATAAAGATAGGTGTACCTCACGATTGCTGAGAAACGCTATATTAGACATCTCCAGAAAATCAACTTGCCCTTTATTTACTCTAAAATAGAGTTGTCAAATTTCCTAATAAAATCATTTTTTGTACATTTTTATTGAAAATATCTTCCCAGTTAAGAG
>NZ_JAAHHT010000562.1 GCF_010672085.1 Okeania sp. SIO3I5 | reverse complement strand
TTCGGGAACAAACTATTGATGAAATTTTTGCCAGGGCGAAACAAAACTGGCAAGAGTAATTTGATGGAGAAGAAGTAATAAGAGAATCGAAGCGATATAGCTGCCTCTAGGCTCCACAAACGCTATTCCCCAACTACTTCCCACCAAAGGAGAGTTGATATCAAGTTCTGCGTTAAAATACTAAAAAATTATTTGTAAACTTATGTAATGACTGGCGAACAACTAGATAATATTCGACAAATTGCTGCTAAATATGGCAACTTTCAGTGCGTAGCTTGTTCTGAAGAAATTCAAGAATATTTAGAAGCAGAGCAAATAGGGGGTAAGCTAATCAAAATTAGTACCAAAATCAATAAGCTCCCGTTTTCTATTATTACTAATCCCAAAGGAAGCGATCGCCCAGTTGCTACTAATGGTTTTCACCAAGGGATAGTTGTTTCTGTTGAAATAGAATCAGAAGTAGTTAATCTGGTTTTTGATAATATCTACCCGAATGGAATACCTCTTGAAGATTGGTTAAATAGTTTTGGCGGACCTCTGATTGAAGATTTTGGCGGTGTTTTTATCGTCACAAAAATTGATTTATAATGTTTTTTAATGGTTTTTTAGTTAATAAATAGGAGAAAAAATGGAGCCTGTTTACGATATATTGCAAAAGGTAAAAAACAAACCAAATGTTTATTTAGGTAGTGCGTCGATTATGTGTTTGCAAGCTTTTTTGTCTGGCTATAATGTGGCTCAATATCAGTTAGGAAAGTCTCTAGATTCTCCCGATTGTTTTGATGGATTTCAAGAATGGATTCAAGAAAAATTTAAGGTTGAGTCTTCCCAATCTTGGGCAAAGATTATTCTGTTTTATTCTGCTGATGAGAGGGATGCTTTGGAACGCTTTTTTGAGTTGTTTGAGGAGTTTGTTCAACAGAATTATTCAACTGTTGAAGAGGATGTTAAGGAAAAAGCGGTTATTGGTAAATAAAGGAACACAACCAAGTTAGAATTAGTG
>NZ_JAAHHT010000561.1 GCF_010672085.1 Okeania sp. SIO3I5 | reverse complement strand
AATATTATCCATGCCCGAATATGTGTCTAGCTTAGATTTTGATTTATTCATTTGAGTAGGGAACGCGCAATTTTTCACGAACTGTCATTAAAATCAGTCCTAATTTATTTTTGCCCGTACGATCTTTGCCACAACCCCAATAATAATCGCTAGGAGAATTCTCGACAATTAACTCATCATCCGTTGACAGTAAAATTTCACGAATATCGGCATGAGTTTCAAATTTTTTCAATACACCTCGCTCCATAATTTCATCTTTAACCTTTTCCCAATCAGTTCGCAGTGGATATTTCCTGCAGCGCCCCATTTTTGCTGCTTCCTTTGGAGTTTTTACCTCCCGAATTTTGTTAAACCACAGAGGATCTGTCGTAGCAAATTTCTGAGCTTAAAAATAATGCTCGTTCGTTACCCAGCAATATCCTTCAAGTTCAAAACCATGCCGGGAAAAATTAGAGAAACAACCATAAGGTTGTGAGCGAGTACCATAAAAATAAAGGTGGTGGTGCTGAGTAATGGTAGAGAGAGTGTGGTCCGTGTGGTCCGTGTGGTCCGTGTGGTCCGTGTGGTCCGTGTGGGAAGAAATTAAAAAATATATATTTTCACCATTACAATGCAGGACTACCAAAATAAATAGGCATATATCCAAAAATATTTGCTGAGAAACTGTTTGTAATAGTCTATCTAACTTTACCGAATAATTAATAATTAAATAATTAAATAATTCAGCTTTGTTAGTCTCCCCTTAAAAGGGGAAAAAGCGGTCGGCAAGCGGAGCATTCCGAAGGATGGGATGCCGAGGATACCTCGGCATATCCAATCGACCAAGAGAAATAAATTTTTTCCTTTGAGTCAATCATCTCGCTAAAAGGGAGAGGTAATATCATGTCCGGTAGCATCGTTTGTGTATAGAGTTAAGTCACAACTGGAAGAAACCCTCCTGACTCCTGTACGGACGTTGCATAACAAAAATGCGAACGTCCCTACCTCCTGACTCCTCCATTTTT
>NZ_JAAHHT010000560.1 GCF_010672085.1 Okeania sp. SIO3I5 | reverse complement strand
TTCAAAAGTTTTTATCCCCGGATAAGGACACTCTGGTTTTGGAGGTGGTTCGAGTACAGGACGGTTTAGGTATTTGCAGAGACGATCTACAGCTGGCTGCCACTTGGTTTCATCAGTAGCATCCAAAGGCGTTAACATTTTTAATCTTGAAGGCATCTGAGGCAACTGAACCTGCTCTAAAAGCAGTGGAATTACAGACCAATCTCTATTTTCTATTCCATGGCTTTGAGCAAGAATATCAGTAAACTTATTAAGGTCATCAATTAGATAAGCATCTGAAATAATTAGTAAAACATACTTACTTTCTCTGACAAATAATTCCAATTCTTGGATAAAAGGTACTCCTGGAGACAAATTTTCTGGTTCGACATATTTAACTTCAGCACTGTCTAATGGTGGTAACAAAAATCCTTTTACCCAATCTCTATTTGCTTCTGCGTAAGATATAAAAAGATCGTACTTGTAAGATAATGGTGCTTCATTCATAAAACTGTTAATTGTTTTGAAGTAGTATTAGCTGTTGATATAGAATTTCATCGCTCTCGTAAAGGCGATCGCAACTCTTCTATTAAACGAGTCAATCCTGATGTTGCTCTACGAGGATGAACAAATAATTTTACAGGGTCGAATATTCCCAAACGAGAAGGTATCTGCTGATCATCAAATTCTGAAATTTTGAGGACAATAAGTCGATACTTGCCTTCCTTAAGTCCCAAGGTTTGCCCCAATATGTTTTCAAAACCAGCCCAATTATCTTCTAAATAAGCATCTGATAAAACAAGGACAGTACGTTTAGATTGTTCAACCATGTTTTGAATATTTACGACACGAGGTACACCAAGAATTGCGTCTTCTGGAGTAGCAATTTTTAGTTCAGCATCTTCTAATTTTGCTACTAAAGTTTCCCAAACCCAAGTTGCATCCGGTTCTTTATCCACATAACTAATGTAGGCATCGTAAACAAACCCATCTTGTGGTTCAGAAGGTTCTCCTTTAGACTCAGTT
>NZ_JAAHHT010000056.1:42568-44868 GCF_010672085.1 Okeania sp. SIO3I5 | reverse complement strand
ACATAGCAGTTTGAAGACGACGGAGATATACACCCATATTACGTCAAAGGGATTTGAGAATCTCAAGTCGCCGCTGGATGATATGGATGTTTGAAGTGGTAGACATATACCTCCAAATCGGGGGTATATGCGCACGTTTTGAGTAATGACACAGTAAAAATAAACGGAACAGTACCGATTACTGATATTATTATAGGCAATTAAAGAAAGCCTATAACAACCACTAAAGAAGAATTAAAAAGGTTTGAGATATGTATGCACAAGTAAAGAAACCAAAAGAGAATAAAAGTAAGGCTGTTGCTAATTCAGTTTCTCAGAAAAAGATTAATGGGTCGCAAGGTTTTGGGTTTGTGGATAATCGTTCTGAGAGTCTTGCACGGAGAAACATACAGACTCAAATGAGAAGACCATCTACTCAAAAGAAAGAAAGCAGTGCAGAGCTACCTAGCAACCTGAAATCTGGAATAGAAAATCTTTCTGGTTACTCAATAACTGAAGCCAAAGTATATAGAAACTCCTCCAAAACAGCAGCACTCCAAGCCAGTGCCTATTCTCCAGAAACAAATATTCACTTAGCACCTAGAAAAGAGAAATTTGAATCTGTGAAAAGCAGGTCATTAGCAAATGTACAAAGGAAAATCAACAATCTGAAAACAAAACCTTCAACCAACCAACCTAGGCTGCAACCTGAAACCAATACAGGTTTGACAAATCCTTTTAAAAAAAGTGGAGAATACGAACACTACCAAGCAGAGCATATACCTTTAGTAACGGGAAACGTGATCCAATTAACGCAATTTACCGAACAGGAAACAGGAGGTTATGGACAATTAGATACAGACATAGCAAAGGAGGTATTAGACTTTTTAAGTGCCTATCAAGCTAATGATCCAGATATAGATTCAGAAGTACAAAAAAAGGTTTGGGAAGATATAGAAACGCAAATCAAGGAGCACAAATATGGCGTCGGCAAGGAACAGGCAGAAAACATCAGGGGTTTCTTCGACCAGATCAAAGAAACATTACCAGAAAAAGATCAACAGCCTGCAATGATGGAGGAAGAATACCCAGAACTCGAACAAGAAGAATACTGGAAAGAAGAAGTGGGAACACGCTCGCGGGAACAAATTGAATTTTTGGAAAAAGTAGTAAGAGTTGCCCGTGAGATCGTACCGATAGCATTCAACAGGGAGATTGAGAAGGAGGCTAACTTGGATCTGCAAGACACAAATCAGGTGGTGACAGACAGAGATTGGGTAAATGATAAATATTTATGTGTCGAGGAGATTGTTAAAAAATTCTCTGGGATACTACAAAGAGCAAATCTTGGCAACAAACAAAAATATATACACCCCGCAGTACATGAGAGGATCATCATACTAGTCAACAAAGTTGTAGAAAAAATTGTAGAAAAAAATTCAGTTCAAGAATCGGCATTGAGAATGGAGATGGCTGGTCAATGCAAAACGTATGCAACGTTAGTATATGGCCTTATTATCCAGAATGACCGAGAAAAGCTTTTGGATCCTAAAATACAGTTTATGCATGAGCATGTATACGTATCAGTAAAAGTAGGAGGGCAAGACTATGCGATAGACGCATGGCTCCAGGATCAAAAAAGTCAAGGAACAGGAGTAACTATGAAGTCGGAGCACTTAAACTTGTTCAAGGAGCGCCAAGCTAATAAAAACAGCAAGAAGTGGGACGAGAAACAGGATGAAGAGGATAAACAGAAAAAGATACAAGAACAAGAATTTCAACAACAACTATTTAAATACAACACCAAAGAAATAACAGATAACATTAACAAGCAGTATCAGCGTTACAAAGAGGTATATAAGTTGTGGAAGGAGAAGGAGGCGGAATTCGAAACATATGCAAAGGAATTTTTATCGACACCTAAACACCAAGCACGCGGCACTGGATCAATGTAGTACAGTCTAATCAACTTCGACCATTGGGACAGAAATACGGGCCAAAGAAGATGTGCCATGCAGCTAAAAGGAATGATATCAATCATATGTGGGATAGCCAACAATAAGCCCATATCAATTGGGCTAAAAGCCATTGAAACGTCTTTTAGCCCAATTGATATGAGGAGGTGCACATTAACAGCCAAATCGGGGGTATATGTGCAGCTTTGAGCAATGATCCCAGTGCAAAGTGAGTTCGGAGTTCGGAGTTCGGAGAAATAATAAGGTTGATATGATCAGCTTTTGAGGATTTGCCTTGCTCGCTAATTAAATGTCAATAAGTTCTCTTTATTGATGATTTTCGACCTTTTTGGAGGGGATAACCCA
>NZ_JAAHHT010000056.1:31941-42468 GCF_010672085.1 Okeania sp. SIO3I5 | reverse complement strand
AGTTCGGAGTTCGGAGAAATAATAAGGTTGATATGATCAGCTTTTGAGGATTTGCCTTGCTCGCTAATTAAATGTCAATAAGTTCTCTTTATTGATGATTTTCGACCTTTTTGGAGGGGATAACCCATTTATGATCATTAAGCTTGACTATTTGACAATAGGATTTGGTCGTCAATACTACCCAAAAACTTACCTTATTCTAAAGTTCAAAGATTCAAATGGTTATTTCAATGGAGGTAATTTGCTAAAGCTTTAATTATTTTTTCCTGGAGGTCAATCGAATCAGCTTTCATTTTGGACATTATACTACTAAAATTAATGTTTTATATTTACATAGAATATGCTGTAGGATAGGTATATATGCCATGCCACCTCCCATAATAAAACCTAAAAATTCATTAAAACAAGACATGAAAAGAAAAATTTATGTATACTTACGCCAATAAAACCCAGGACAATAAAACAAAATCGGTGGCTAATCAGGTTGCGAACAATAACAGTAGTGCTACTTCTACTTTGCAGTTTGTAGATAATCGACAATCAGCTATTCAAATGCGTAAAATACAAGGGATGGTAAACAATAGCCCGCAAGGGAAACAAGCTGCACAATTGATGGCTGATAATTATTCTTCGCAACAGCAGCCAATTCAGAGAAAAGGAAATAAGACTGGCTTGCCTGACAATCTAAAATCAGGTATTGAAAACCTCTCTGGTTACTCTATGAATGATGTGAAAGTGCATTATAATTCGGATAAACCAAGTCAATTACAGGCTCATGCTTATACACAAGGAACAAATATCCATGTTGCTCCAGGGCAAGAAAAACATCTGCCCCATGAGGCATGGCATGTGGTGCAGCAGATGCAGGGGAGAGTGAAGCCAACGATGCAGGCTAAAGGCGTGGCGATTAATGATGACCACGCCTTGGAACGGGAGGCTGACCTGATGGGGGTAAAAGCGGCCTCTGTAAAAAGAACTGACCCAAATTCGTCCGAAAATAAAGCTAGAGCGGTTGCAAATTCGGTTACTCAGAAGAAAAGTAGTGGTAAGCAAGGTCTAATGTTTGTGGATAATCGGCCTGTGGCTATTGCGCAAAGAAAACTAAAAGATACTATTCAGTTTAAAAATGGAGCATACCCAACTAACCCTAGTATGACGAAAGAGGCAAATACTAAATATGGAATTACAATTATAGAACGTTGGGAGAGTTCCAATGAAGTATTCTATGATTTGGATGACGTCGAGATTACAGAGAATATAACATATAGTGCAATACCGAACCCACCGTTTTCATTAACAGACGAGTCCGAGAAAACTCAAAGAATTTCAGGTAATATAACTGGCGATCATGGTTTCATGAAGGATACGCATCGAGAGCGACCTGAAACTCTCCGAAAATTGGAAGACATAACTGCAGGGAGTTATACTGTTGACCAGACCTATGACTATAAAGGACCAGATAATGAAGATTGGGTTCCATTTGCATCATATCAAATAAAGTATGAGATATACGATCATGATCCTCCAAATGAAGATTGGTATTTTAAAGTATCTAAAACAGGGGACCACACTGTAACTCCTTCAGACCAAAAACTTGATGAGGCGGGTCAGTGATCACACTAAGACCCGTTCTGTATTCTTGGAAACAAGCCCATAACAAAACCTAAAAGCCATTGAAAACGTCTTTTAGCCCAATTGATATGAGGAGGTGCACATTAACAGCCAAATCGGGGGTATATGTGCACCTTATTAGCAATGATCCCAGTGCAAAGTGAGTTCGAAGTTCGGAGTTCGGAGAAATAATAAGGTTGATATGATCAGCTTTTGAGGATTTGCCTTGCTCGCTAATTAAATGTCAATAAGTTCTCTTTATTGATGATTTTCGACCTTTTTGGAGGGGATAACCCATTTATGATCATTAAGCTTGACTATTTGACAATAGGATTTGGTCGTCAATACTACCCAAAAACTTACCTTATTCTAAAGTTCAAAGATTCAAATGGTTATTTCAATGGAGGTAATTTGCTAAAGCTTTAATTATTTTTTCCTGGAGGTCAATCGAATCAGCTTTCATTTTGGACATTATACTACTAAAATTAATGTTTTATATTTACATAGAATATGCTGTAGGATAGGTATATATGCTATACCACGTCCCATAATAAAACCTAAAAATTCATTAAAACAAGACATGAAAAGAAAAATTTATGTATACTTACGCCAATAAAACCCAGGACAATAAAACAAAATCGGTGGCTAATCAGGTTACGAATAATAACAGTAGTGCTACTTCTACTTTTCAGTTTGTAGATAATCGACAATCAGCTATTCAAATGCGTAAAATACAAGGGATGGTAAACAATAGCCCGCAAGGGAAACAAGCTGCACAATTGATGGCTGATAGTTATTCTTCGCAACAGCAGCCAATTCAGAGACAAGAAAATAAGACTGGCTTGCCTGACAATCTAAAATCAGGTATTGAAAACCTCTCTGGTTATTCCATGGATGATGTGAAAGTGCATTATAATTCGGATAAACCAAGTCAATTACAGGCTCATGCTTATACACAAGGAACAAATATCCATGTTGCTCCACGGCAAGAAAAACATCTGCCCCATGAGGCATGGCATGTGGTGCAGCAGATGCAGGGGAGAGTGAAGGCAACGATGCAGGCTAAAGGCGTGGCGATTAATGATGACCGCGCTTTGGAACGGGAGGCAGACCTAATGGGGGTGAAAGCGGCCTCTGTAAAAAGAACTGACCCTTTTTCGTCCGAAAATAAAGCTAGAGCGGTTGCTAATTCTGTTGCTCAGAAGAAAAGTGATGGGAAGCAAGGATTTGAGTTTGTAGATAATCGGACTGAAGCGATTACGCAGAGGAATCTGCAAGATATGGTTTATAAGCCGCCGTTTCAGCCACCAGACCAAAAAGCCTTAAACCATCAGTTAGCCAAAATGGCTTCAGTGCAACGTGTTCCTATCCCCAATTCCGAACATGATACGACAGCGGTTCCCGCTAATGCCTCAAGCATCAATCAATTACCCGTCATTGAGTTGATGAAATTCTGGAATTTGGTATACGCAGAAGATGGACAAAATGCCATGGCCTGGAGAGTGGAAATCTGTGGCCTTATTCTGGAAAAGCTTTCCGAAAAGGCCTATGGTAACTATGACCGCGCCATGCTTCAACCTTTATCTGCCGCACAAGTCAATGTCGGTCTGGAAAATAGAGCCCCATTAGGCGGTGGCCAAATCAAGGGCGTCAGTACTATTGAGGTGGGACAACAGCAAATTGTCGCTGCCAGAATGCAAGGGAACCTGTCTGAAAACAAGCTGACGGATGAAGTGTCCATGATACAAATATTGGAAATGCTCGGAGTGAGAGTGCCAACCCTCTATGCTGCTGAGGATAACGGCCTCGGACAAGCGGACTTACCAAGGGATGAGAAAGGCAAACTGAATATGCTGATGGCCAAAGTTAATTCATCAAGCCCACCCATTATTGTATATGATATGGGCCAAGGTCAACTGGCGCCCAGGTTAACGACCTTTCTTACTCAGCATCATGGCAATGATCCAATTAAATTCCAAACAATGAAAAACAATATGCTTCATGATCTTTCTGTTTTGCGCGACGTGTATCAAGTGTTAGCCATATGCGACCTGGAGATCCTTATTGAAGATAACACTGCTCACATTTGCACGATCGATCCTGGTGCTATCTTACCACCAGGACAAGCTGGCGATCAGGCAAAGGAAGCAAATACAAGACAGAACCTTATTCATGCCTGCGAGCAGGTAGAAGCATTTCAATACCAAACACAAGTGTTAAATCCCTACCCCATAACCACAACTAACGCTCAGTACATTGGGAACTTTATGGCAACGAACGGACATACTGCAAACCAAGATTTACTCATCAGGATTAACCATGTGCTCAAAGGAGAGAAGGTTACTGATATATCCGCAGTAACGGTAACAGCAGCAGAAGTCAGAGGGATTATAAAGCACAATGCTAAATTGGAAGACCTGGGAGATCTTGTGCAAGAAGAAAACATCATTGGTGCAATTGCTCTTCTCCCCTAAGGTATAAATACGAAGCATGTCTTAAAAACAGAATATTAATAAGCCCATAACAAAACCTAAAATCCATTGAAAACGTCTTTTAGCCTAATTGATATGAGGAGGTGCACATTAACAGCCAAATCGGGGGTATATGTGCACCTTTGAGCAATGATCCCAGTGCAAAGTGAGTTCGGAGTTCGGAGCTTTAACGAAGTCAGAAGTCAGAAGTCAGAAGTCAGAAGCGAGTGTGTAATTCTGAGGTCTCCGTTTCCTGCTCCAAGGCTTCGCCAACAGAATGTAAGACACACTCAAGACAGTTATTTTTGTAACGGGGATTAGAGCAACGCTCCAAAAATATTTCGCCTTAAAAGGCGGGGTTTTAGACCCAATCCTGTTTGATAATAAGGTTGATATGATAAGGTTTTGAGGATTTCCCTTGCTCGCTAATTAAATGTTAATAAGCTCTCTTTATTGATAATTTTTGACCTTTTTGGAGGGGATAACCCATTTATTATCATTAAGCTTGACTATTTGACAATACGATTTGGTCGTCAATACTGCCCAAAAACTTACCTCATCCCAAAGTTCAAAGATTCAAATTCCGTCGAACTCACGTTGGACATGATGGCTTTCCCGGATTAAGGGACTTTCAATTCTCTAATCACTGTCTGTCACAAGATAATATCATGTTTGGTTGAATAGTTATGATTACGGTATAGATGGAAGAGACATCTCAAACCCCTGAGATTGCTTCCTTCCACGAGTGTAAGTCGCAATGACTTTATAGTTAGTGTTTATCCGAACATAATATAACTTCTTCAAGCTAGTATCTTCTTTCTGAGAAATCGCCTTAGCCGTTTAGACTATACTCACTACTTTTTATTAATTCCTTATTCCTTATGAATCTAACTCAACTCAATAATAACGCAGATTGCATAGAGCGGGAACTCACTTGGTTCAGCCAAATCTTAGAACATCGGTTTCAGCTTCGTGCCGATGGAAAAAATGCGGAAAGCGATGTGTTCGCCTTAATTCCACCGCCAGTATTACCACAGACGGATGTGCCCTACGCCGAACTTGTCCACAAATTCAACTTGGAACCTGCAGAACGTCTGCTGCTTATTCTCTGCTTGATTCCCCATATCAAACCCAATCTACTTGATATGCTTTTTGTTCGTAATCAATCCTTCGATCGCGGATATACGGAATTTGGCGGAGTGATGGGCAACTCCCACAGTGGCTTTTTGCCAACTTGTGAGACTGCAATGTTTTTATTGGCAGATGACAACCTCTCTGCCAGACTTGATTACGATTCTATGTTCAGAAGCGATCGCCTCTTATTTGCCGAGGGAATCCTCTATATGGAACATACTCACGTCAACGAACCACAACTATCGGCAGCACTCCATCTCAGTCCTGAGTATCGGGAACTAATAATCACAGGACAATCCTATACACCGCCCTTGAGCTATATGTTCCCTGCACAGCGCATCACAACGGACTTAGAATGGGATAACCTGGTACTTGCTCCGACTACACAACAACAAATTGAGGATATCCTCACCTGGGTTGAAAACAAGGACGTACTGATGGACAAATGGCAATTGAAGCAGCGACTCAAACCTGGTTTTCGTAGCCTTTTTTATGGTCCCCCCGGAACCGGAAAAACAATGACTGCTTGTTTGCTGGGGAAAAAATCTGGTTTTCCGGTATTTCGCATCGATCTTTCCAGAGTTCTATCCAAGTTCATCGGGGAAACGGAAAAGAATCTAGCCAGACTTTTCGATAGAGCTAATCAGCAAGATTGGATTCTGTTTTTTGATGAAGCAGACTCCCTATTTGGCAAACGTGTTGAAACCCAAAGTTCTAACGATCGTGCCGCCAACCAAGAAGTCTCATATCTGTTACAGCGGATTGAAGACTATTCTGGTTTAGCGATTCTAGCAACCAATTTACGCTCTCAATTAGACGAAGCTTTTGCACGGCGATTTCAGTCGATGATTTTTTTTCCGATGCCAAATGCCGAACAACGTTTGCAGTTATGGCAGGATAATTTTCTGAACAAGCCATTTGATGTTGCCCAGGAGGTGGATTTTGAAAAGTTGGCGAATGAGCATGAGCTGACTGGGGGTGGCATTATTAATGTTCTGCACTACGCCTGTATCAAGGCAGTTAACCGTACACCAGCCAAAATCTACGAGAGGGATTTGCTGGAAGGTATTAGCCGTGAGTTGCAAAAAGAGGAAAGGCATGATATTAAAGCAAACAGGGGTTATGGGGAATACTTTGGTATTAGCAGGAAGTTGAGTAGCATTCCTGGTAATATTATGTCCGGTTGAATAGTTGTAGAGGGAGGAGACAGGAGACAGGAGACAGGAGACAGGAGGGAAGAGAGGAGAAGAAAGTATAGCAAAAGGCAGAAGGCAGAGGGCATCCCCCCTACCCCCCTTTGAAAGGGGGGCAGAAGGAAAAACCTTGCGTTGTCTGGGTTTTAGGTTTTTAATATGTCCTAACCTTTGCTTCGACTGCTATATAAAAAGAAGAAAGTTTTTTTTATCACTGATTATCTGGACATGATATTAGCGATCGAAAAGATGTTCTAAATTACGATATCCGCTAACTACTCTAACAATCTCAACACCATTTTCTATTAAACGATAGAGAATAATATAATTATCAAGAGGAATACCTCTTAATGAAGGTTCAATGTCTTGATAACTTCTGCCCATACTTGGAAATTGTAATAATTTTTCGCATTTGTTCTCAAAAGCAATAACAAACCTTTCGCCAGCTTCTACATTCTGACTAGCGAAATAATCAAAAATTTCATCTAAATCTTGACTTGCTTCTGGGGAAATTAAACAAATTCTCATTATTTGTTTTCTTTAGCTTGGTGAACTTTTTCTTTGAGTTTATTAATAACAGTTTGTGCTTCAATTCCTTCACCTCTGTCTAGTTGTGCCAAACCTACAGCTACTTTTTTACGAGTATCTTCCACCCACTGTTGATAATGTTTATCTCTTTCATCTAACAATTGTAAAGCTTCAGCAATAACTTCATCAACAGTTGTATATTTCCCACTATTTACTTTAGCTAGAATTAATTTTTCTTGTTCTGGCTTTAAAATAATATCCATCAGTTTCGGTTTAATTTACAAGTTTATATACACAAGACCAAAATTAATTAACGTTTGATCGAGGCAGTGCGTTAATGATAATGTAGCGCACTCTACAAGATTGGCTCAAAAAGACTTTTTCCGCAAACCTTACTTACAGATACAGCTATTAACTTCTAACTTCTGACTTCTGACTTCTGACTTCGTTAAGTCGCATTTCTCCTAACAGTAAAAGAAGTTTGATAACCCTGAGATTCTGAATAAGAATGTTCCACAGTCATCAGATAATAAAGACCGCCAAATTTATTACCAACCCCAGCAATTTCTATCACTTTACCAGCGCGTAAACTTGGATAACCTTGGCAAGTTCCCTCCCCAGTAATATAGTTAAGCAAGCCATCTTTAAACTGTCCTAAAGACATATTGTCAGCTTCGGCTTTACTTGAAACAGATTGATTAACAATTATATCACTAGATAAACCAAAAGCTTTTTGAACTTCTTTAGCACCGGAAGTTGAACCTCCCATTATACTACCTTCTTTACCGGCCCCCGCTTTGCCTAAAACCATTGCTTTATCCTTGGGAATCCATCCTTGTACCTGCACTTGGTAAACTTGATTCATGGTACTTAAACGAGGTTGAAAATCTCGTAAATCATCCCCATAAGTTATGGTAAAAAGTTTTTGTTCTGCATTATCAGGGGGACGAAAATATAAAGTTTTATTATCAACAACTACTTCATAACCAAGACGTTCTGCTCGTTCTTGTAAAAATTCCCAATCAGTTTGATTTTTTTGTAAAACATATTCTAATTTAATCTTAGTATCCTCTACTGTTGCAGTAAGTCCTTTCGCTTTAGCAATTTGACTAACAATATCACTATCTTTCATTTGAGTAAAAGATTTTGTCTGACGGCCTCGCAACAAACGGTGACGTAAATCATGTCCTCGAATTACTAATATAGGAGTAGTATCTTGGGAAAATTCCGGTTCAAGTCCAGTAATTTCCCCCACCATAACAGTTTCGATATTATTGTTATATCCCATCTGAATTTCAACACTATCTCCTAACTCAAAAACCGTTTCATCTATCCAAGTAAATTCTTGCTTTTCTAAGTCCCAAATAACAAATTTTAATTCAAACATACCAGGTGCTTCTAAATCTTCCGACACCTTTACTGAGATAAAATCTGCTTCTAATTCTGGGGAAATAGCCTTCTCTTGAACTAAAATTTTAATATTAGGATTAAGTAATTCTTCACCACTAGGTTTTTTAGACATTTTTTACCTGAAAATAAGGTTTAATTAATAATTAATAATTAATAATTAATAATTAATAATTAGGGTTTGCTGAAAAAGTCTTTTAGTAAGGGGAAAGAGTCAGGAGGAATGGGAGTTGTAGGGGCGATTCGCGTTTGCGGAGCATTCCGTAGGAAATCGCCCCTACAGAAGAATAGTCCCTTAATTTTTCTGCCTCCCGTTACCCTAAAACGCTCACTTTTTCAGCTCATTAGAGCTCTATAAACTGAGGATTTTGGGTTGACTATTGGCTGAAAAATCACTCTTATAACCCACATTCCGCACGACAAAATGTAGTATGGGACTAGGAGACAGGAGACAGGAGACAGGAGACAGGAGGCAGAAGAAAACTATAGTGGTCAATAGGAGTTAACTATTCAGTAAGTATTTATGCTTAACATTTCACTGATAATTTGACTCCTGATCGAGGTAAATGAATAGCATTTATATAGTATAAATACTTAAGCAAGCTACAGATTTTATACTGATTTTCATGTTACAAATTGAAGTGCGGAATGTAGGTTATAATTCTGCCTCCTGCCTTCTCGCTCACTCCCCATTCCTCCTGTCTCCTGTCTCCTGTCTCCTGACTCCTATTAGGTATTGAGAGGAGGAATAGTTAATACTGTTCCGGGTGTTAATTTTCTGGGATTAATTAAACGATTTTCCTCAGCAATAATACGCCATAGGGAAGGATCTCCAAATTCCTCAGTAGCAATACTACTCAAAGTTTCTCCCCTTTTTACAATTCTTACCGGATCATCTATTGGATTTTCAATTTTTTTCTGTGTTTCGGGTTCTTTCCACTCCTTAAAAGTACAATCTAAGGTAGCTCTTACAGGTGTTCCATCTTGGAGAAAATGGGTTAACTTTTTAGTTACCGTTTCCAAAAAACAATCAGCTAAAATAACACTATCTTTACCAGAAATAGTCCCCCATATCAGTTGACAACGAGGAGGTCTTTTTTTATCTGTCCCAATCCGAGGTTGAGTTAAACTTACAATCTGTTTGGTGTATGTCTGCACATTTTCTGGTGGATATTGATTGAGAGTAGTATCAAAGAATAAATTCAGACTTAAACTAGCAGATTCTTCTGCTGCTAAAAGTCCATAGTCTCCCATTTTTCCACCAGGTATAGTCATGGTAATTTCACTGGGATTAAAAAGAACTTTAATTTGGTCTTTAAAGTCTCCAGGGTTACTTTTTTCAGCTTTAATAGTTAATTTTTCTAGAGTCATCTACTTTTACCTCTACGTTCACTTTCTATTATTAAACGTCGCATTAATTTCCGTTCAACTTTATTAGCTATAGCATCTATATCAATCTTTGAATTTGATTTATTTGCCATAGTTGAAACAGAAGTTTCTGTTGGTACTGAAGGATTAGCATAAATTTTTGGGGATGAGGAAGAATTAGTATTTGCTCCTATTGGATTTTGGTTTGATAAGTTAGGTTGCTGACTAATACTGTTTGATAATGGTCTATTTTTTCCTGCATATAAAGGTAAAGGTTGAGATTTTAATTTGGAATTAATTGGAGAAGTAACAGGGGTAGTCAGAGGATAAATATTTTGATTGGTATTATTTGGTTTAATTTGTGAGTTAGAAATATTAAAAGATTGATTTTGATAATTTGGCTCCTCTCTGGCAAATGATATTTTTTTCTCAGTAAAATTAGCTTGAGAGGTTAGAGGTTGAGTAGTCACGATGGGCAATTTTTGTGAGGATATTTGAGATTCTAAATTCTTTTGTTTGATTGAATTTATTTGGGTTGAATAATTATCATCTTGTTGAGGTTGTTTGATTGGCACTAGAGTATTTAAAGGATTAACTAAGGGAAGAGATGAGGGTGATAAAGAAGAATTTTGCTGCTTTGCTTTAATGATGGGAAGTGGTTGTTCAGAAATACTTGTAAATTCTTGTCGTAACGGCATTTCTGAATTTGCTAATTCCTCAGAAATCGGTTGTGGAGAAACTAACGGTATTTCTGATGGGGAAATAGAAGTTTGATTAATTCTTTCTGTCTCTTGTTGACTCGAACTTGATGAAAT
>NZ_JAAHHT010000056.1:0-31931 GCF_010672085.1 Okeania sp. SIO3I5 | reverse complement strand
GTAACGGCATTTCTGAATTTGCTAATTCCTCAGAAATCGGTTGTGGAGAAACTAACGGTATTTCTGATGGGGAAATAGAAGTTTGATTAATTCTTTCTGTCTCTTGTTGACTCGAACTTGATGAAATATTTGAATTTAACTCTGAACTATTTGACGAATCAATAAATTTTCCTTGTAACGGCATTTCTGAAATCTTAGCTAATTCCTCAGAAATCGGTTGTGGAGAAACTAACGGTATTTCCGATGAGGAAATAGAAGTTTGATTAATTCTTTCTGTCTCTTGTTGACTCGAACTTGATGAAATATTTGAATTTAATTCTGAAATATTTGACGAGTCAACAAATTTTCCTTGTAACGGCATTTCTGAATTTGCTAATTCCTCAGAAATCGGTCGTGGAGAAACTAACGGTATTTCTGATGGGGAAGTAGAAGTTTCATCAATTATTTTTGCCTGTTCTTTCCTAGAGGTTGATGAAATTTTGGGATTTAATTCTGAAGTATTTGACGAGTCGATAAATTTTCCTTGTAACGGCATTTCTGAAATCTTAGCTAATTCCTCAGAAATCGGTCGTGGAGAAACTAACGGTATTTCTGATGGGGAAATAGAAGTTTGATTAATTCTTTCTGTCTCTTGTTGACTCGAACTTGATGAAATATTTGAATTTAACTCTGAACTATTTGACGAGTCGATAAATTTTCCTTGTAACGGCATTTCTGAAGTCTTAGCTAATTCCTCAGAAATCGGTTGTGGAGAAACTAACGGTATTTCCGATGGGGAAATAGACCTTTGATTAACTTCAGTTTCTAAAGAAAAAGAGGGAGTTATTTCATCCGCAAAATTAGAACTTGATAAATCTGTTAAATTTTGAACAGCTATAGTCTTATTATCTTTTTGAACTGGTTTCTCCAGAGAAGAATCTTCTTTTCGCTGAATGATAGGAACTGAAGACTGATTTTTAGATTTATTAGACACCTGAACATTATCTTTTCCAGTCCCAATTTCCTGTTCCCTTGCTGATGAAACAGGTTCTGCATAAACAATAGGAACAGCATCATAGGATACGCTAGTATTATTACCCCAACGTCCCATTTGTTCACTCAAGAGAGGTACCCGATTTAAAAAGCGATCGCTACGATTTATTATCCCCTGACTCATCGCCATTTTTATTATTCCTGGTTGATGTAAGGGACGAGTAAGGCGATTTACCAAACTATAATTGAGGGAATTTTCCCAATTTGATGAAACATTTTTCATAACCTTTGTTATCCAAAAAATCTACCGTACTTAGAAATTCCTTGATGTACCAGTTCAATTTTTTCTACAGCAATTTCATCGCTACTCGCGTTCAATTGTGGTCCTTCCCACTTAACGGGATATGCCTTTTTTACCGTCCACCACCTTACCGGAAATTGCTGACTATTAAGCAACAAAATTGTACCATTTAATTGTTCAATCAATCCTTGAGTTGTTGCTTGATACCAGGTATAAAACAAATCAGTCTTAACCAATCCCCGACTTAAAACCAAATTCGGATAAGTAGTATGTTTAGGAAATTTATGTACAAAACCATTTAATCCCCCTTCCTCATAAGATTCCAATTCTATTTCACTACTTAAACCACTAACTTCACTAAAACCACCAACAACAACTCCACCAATTTCTACGGCAAAATTATAACTCATGTAGGGGTCGTGTCCTAGTAAACTTGAAGTAGAACCTGCAAGTAAAGCTGCTTTCAGTGCGAGAAATTTTAGATTCATCCGTTCCTCCTTCGTTAATGAATAATGAATAATGAATAATTAGGACTTGCTTATTAAATATCAAAGCATTGACAGATACGGGTTTTAGCAATTTTAACCCCTGAAAAAGTGTGAGCTTTTCAGTGGATAGAGCTGAAAAAGTGAGGATTTTAAGGTAATGCGAGACAGAAAAATCACAAATTAAATTCTTCCTCCTGCCTTATCTAAATTCCCCATTCCTCCTGTCTCCTGTCTCCTGTCTCCTGTCTCCTACCCTTGCTAAAAGACTTTATTCAGCAAACCCTTAATTATCCATTATTATCATTTAGTCGCTGATTAATTTGTGCTACTTGTCCTACCCACTGCTGACGTTCTCGGTGTTCCATTGTCATAATCTGTTCATAAGACCAATGAAAATGATATGCCAGATAAGCTACCTCCTCCATGAGTCTTTCTAGGGGGTAGCTAACTACTCCCCCATAGGAGTAGTTTCCACCTCAAACTCACCACCACAATGAGGACAAGCTACCCGGAGGCGACTATGACCATTTTGGTTAATTCTTTGATAAAAATCTTGCAAGTAAACAAAATCTCCCGAAAATAAACCCTCAATTACCTTAGTATTAATTTGCTCTAAAGTTCCAAGCTTAACTATAGTCCTTGCTAAGAGAATAATCACCAAATAACCAGGATTTTTCTGCACCCTTGGATCTCGCATCGGGGCAATTTCATCATAAGCTGTAGAAAGCCTCATAATGCCTTCTTTGTGGGTATTACCTTCCGAATCGAGATATCCTTGGGGTAAGATAAAAGGAAATTCTGTTTGCTGCATGATTTTCAAGTCAAAAGTTATGTCAAATGAACGCTATTGGTAGTAGTGGACTGTTTCATCTAAAACTGTGCATGATTATTTTAGGTTGTGGGAAGACAAGGAAGACAAGGAGGACAAGGAAGACAAGGTGGTAAGGGAGAAAAAAGCCTATTGCATCATTTAAGATGAAACAGTCCAGTAGTAGACTGACACAGCTAAAACTGTGCAATAGATTTTTGTTTTTAGATATCTTTTCCTCCCCACCCTCCCACACTTCCCACACTTCCCACCCTCCCCATCTAACGCACCATTTAAGGTGTGTCAGTCCAGTAGGGTGTGTTAGCGCGCTTAGTAACGCACCAATACTCTATATATGCCTTTGCGTAAATCCTGACTGTATTAACCTATGGTAATTCCTTCGTGAACTAATTCCAGAGTTTCTATGGAAATTTCATCAGAAGTAGCATTAAAATCTGGAGCATTCCAAGTAGTAGGCCAGCAATTTTCTAAATTCCACCTGATTTTTTCTTCTCCTTTGTCGTCTGCCAAAATAATGGAAAGATTGCGCCTATCTGTCTCTCCATTTTGTAATTTTTTGTGCCATTCCCACAGTTCTTGATTATCAGTAAATCCTCGTTTTAAGGTAATATTCCCATAATCATTCAGACCAGGAACTTTACGCTTCCCTAACGATTTATCTGTTCCTTCTCTATAATCACTTGTATTGCGAGTAGCTGTTAAACCGCTACATTCACTAAAACCAGCATGAACAATACCATCCCATTCAACCCAGAAATTATATCCACTGTAGGGATCATGGGGATTAGAAAGTGTTGGCATAAAATAACCTCCTTTACTCAGTTATCAGTTATCAGTTATCAGTACCTATCCTCTGCCTTCACCCAGAGGTTTGAAACCTGATTTTTTGCTCAAAAGTTCGATATTTCCACAAATAAAACGTTCCGCTAACTTTGACAAGCAGGACGTATTTTATTATTAGGACTTATATCAAATCCGCTTGCTTTGGAGAATAAGGTTCTACCATCAGAAAAGAGCGAAAAATCCTAGTTTGTAGAGGATTTGGAGACCAAACCCCTACGGTCTTGAATTATAAGGATACTACCGGATTTGATATTACGCAGAAACCGGGTTTCTTTACGGAAATTTCGTGGTTTGAACAACAAGATCACAGCAATCAACCCGGTTTCTTGGTTGCGCGTGCGTAAGTCCTGTTCTTATTAGGACTTACACAAACTCTTAGACAATACCCTACCTGTAGAGGGCAAATGCCATTTGCCAGATTCTAAAATCGGGAGCATATCAAGTAAGTGTAATTCCACTACTACTTTGAACCAGCAAAAGTTGAATAAATTCTCCCGGAATAGTCGGTGCTAAACCAACTTCTGCTATTACCTGTCCCATCTCTCGATTTTCAGGGGGATTGGTTTCTTCATCACATTTCACATAAAATGCTTCTTGAGGAACAGCACCTTGGATCGCTCCTTGTTGCCACAAAGATTCACAATAAACACTTAATTCCCTTTCCAGTCGCACCCATAAACGGAAATCATTGGGTTCAAACACTGTATCCGTTAGGTTCTGATTTGCCCACCGTCCAAAAGTGATAAATAAGCGACGGACGTTGACATATTGCCATTCAGAAAGGGAACTCAGAGTTCGTACTCCCCAGACTCGTATCCCTCGTCCTCGTAAGCTACGAATACAATTGATTCCTGGTTCATTTTCAGGATTAAGCTGTGCTTGCTCTGTTGGAGTTAAGGAAAAACTCAAATCCAGTACCCCTTCAAGTTCTATATTGGCAGGTGCGCCATGTATTCCAACTGTTCTATCAGAACTAGCATATATCCCAGCAATATGACCGCAGGGAGGAATGGACTTCGGGTTACTGGAATTTGTCAGATTTTCGATTTTTAGCCAAGGTGCATATAATGCTCCATTTAGACTCGAAAGTTGCTGTCTTTGCGAGTTTAGTTTTCCAATATCATTTAAACCATCAAGAATGGCAAAGCGATCGCCCATACGGTCACAATGTTCTAAAACAGTTTGCTGCATTTGAACAATTTCTGCTTCTGTTTTCAGCATGATGTCTGGAACACAAACTAAATCAATATTTTCTAGGATTTCGCTTGCTTCTAAACCTTCTTGCAGTGCCTTAAGAGTATTATCTGCTAAAGCAATGACATAACAAAGACGACCTCCATTGTCAAAAAAACCTTTGACTGCATCTCGCAAATATTCCTCGCTCTCTCGCAAACTAGGAAAATAGTGGTCAAACTGAGTCCCCAAAGTTACCTTTTGGGGTTCATTATGGTGTTCGTCTGCCAAACCAAAGAATACCGGAACACCAGTCAGTAATTCAGGTTCTGGTGTTGGAACAATATCCTTGAGTTCTATGCCTGGTATTTTTTGCTCTTTAGTTTGCATAAATGTTAGTTCGTATCCTCAAATGACCTATTTATTGCCTATTGTCACGAACCAGACCATTGACTGAGACGGAAAATTACAAATTCTGCGGGTTTAATAACTGCTACGCCAATTTCTGTGATAACTTGACCCAAATCCCGAACTTCAGCAGGGTTAGTTTCTGCATCACATTTGACATAAAAAGCTTCTTGGGGTGTTGTACCAAATAATGCTCCATTGCGCCATTCGTTCGTCAAAAAAGCACTAATATTACGACGAATTTTTGCCCAGAGTTCGGAGTCATTGGGTTCAAAGACTGTCCACTGAGTTCCTTGATCAATCGAGTCTCGCAGATAACTAAACTGACGGCGAATATTTACATATTTAAACTCTCCGTTAGCATCACCCCCCAAAGTTCGCGCACCCCAAACTCGAATATTTCCGTTTAATTTGCGAATGCAGTTAATCCCATCGGGGTTGAGTCCGTCTTGTTTGGCTTTACTCAGGTTATATTCTAATTCTAATGCCCCTAAAATTGTTTCATTTGCAGGTGCTTTGTGGACTCCCCTTTGTCCATCCACCCGTGCATAAACTCCGGCAATATGACCACTGGGAGGAACATAAATATTACTATTACTAGCAGGATCGTAAACTTGAATCCAGGGGAAATACAAAGCTGCATAGGTAGAATTGAAGGTTTTCAGGGTATCAACAACTCCTGTAGCGCTAAGGTCGATGCTCTCTACACTATCACTATCTAGGATAGCAATGCGATCGCCCATTTTTTCACAGTGGTCTTTAATATCACTGCTCAACGTTAGGTTTCCTGGGGCCACAACAATGGTAATTTCATCAATAGCTTCAAAATCCTCCAAAACACCGCCAACTTCACTTTGGTCAGTTATCCAGGTTACATAACAACGAGTTCCCCCATTTCTGAAAAAACCATAAACCGCATGAGCTAAGGTGTTTTGTCCTAGAGTATCACCACTAGGGGGGAAAAAATCACCAAAGAAGTTCTTAAATTCACTAAAGTTAGTACAGAGTTTAATTTCTCCTTTTATTGATTGATTGAGATAGTAATCAACAGTAATTTCCTCATTAGATGCAGGTGCAGTTGCAAATACAATTTGAGACTTTTTGGCAATGTCGTCATTTACAAGGGAAACGCCACTTGCTTGATTACTATCAACCTCAACATTAAATCCAGAATTTACAACTGGATAATTGCTTAGAGGAAAACTTGTTTCTGCACCATCTCCACTTCCCACCTTCTCTCCAACGACATTATTAAAGTTATATGATTCTGTCATACTAATTGTGCCGATAAAAGCAGCAATACTTGTTCCTACCCCTACTATGGGAGCAGAACCGGAAGCAATTTCTTCTACATAAACACCGGGCGACAAATAAGTAGGCATTTAATGAACTCCTAGATTATGTTGTACTAATTTGCTTGACGCTCAAGAAATAAATTCTTTTCAGTTACCTTTGTTAGATCGACATCAACTACTTCAGAAACCTCATCATAACCAGTAGCAGATACATTTAGTGTTACCTTGTTGTTTTTCTGAAGTGTTGAAATTTCTACACCTAAGCGGTAGTTCCCCTGAAAATTACTTAACGTAAATTCTGTACTTTTGTCAACTTGTATTTTGGCTAAACCTATTCCTTCGTTGGAATCAGAATCTATAACCTGACCTTGAATTCCAACTGGGAATAAATCAATATCATCTATGACCGTTATAATTCTATTGCTAGAGTCTTCTTCTACAGTAAAATCTTTGGTACCATATTGACTCCTACTTCCAGGTACAGAAGCTGCAAGAGTATATATACCTTGAGGTAAATCAACAAAGTAAAAATAACCATCACTAGCTGTGATTTTTCGGTCAGGCCGATCGCTCATTTTTTCCCACTGCAAACCGTATTGCAAGGCTTTCAGGGATAAAATTTCTTGGAATTTATCTGGCATTGCGATTATTTCTACCATCGCCCCAGAAATTGGTTTTTCCGTTTCCCCTTCTTCTAAAACCCTACCAGCGATCGCTATCTGTAGGTTAGATATAATCATATTAAGCATGATTACTTTCCTTAGTCAACTATTGAGAGTTAGGTTGAGCAACTCCTACCAATGCCACTTCTTCTCCTGCTTCATCTACAGGAACAGAAATGGTAACGGTACAATGCAATACAACCTTGGGTTTTGTCCCATCTTTTCCTCCCATTGCTTGCCATAACTCCCCAAAACTTTGTACATTACTAGGACGTAAACTAATTAGTCTCATGGGGATTTCTTGTCCTTCAAAGTCATTTTCCACAACATAAGTTTCAGGAATTTTTCTATGGCGCAGTAACACCTTCATAACTTCTCCCAAAAGTTCATGTTCTGTCTGGATATCATCTTCATTTTGAGGCCAAGCAGTAATTAGATATGAACAATCTATCCTAGCAGGGGGACGTTTTTTGAGAGCTTTACCATTATTTTGCCGTTCGACTGACCAACTACTGCTGCGTAATTCCAAGTTCTCTCGCACGTCGTAGAGAAAACAATTAATTGCTGGCTTGTTTTCGATCGTCCCTTGATAGGGTGTATCAAAACTAATAGTAATTTTTGTATCTCCTGTTGAAGGAAGTACTTGGATTTCACTCTCCAGTAGGGATTTTAAGGTATCATCTAAATATTGAAGCATGATTAAAGATTATGACTTTCCTAGGTTGAGGACTGCTTCATAAATATGTTTTTTGTCTCGAGCTAACTTGATATTGACAATATTTTCACATACTTTAGTTTAAGGATAAAATTATCTTAATAGTTATCTGACTAATAAATACATTACATTTTATTAAGAGAGTTTTTGTTAAAAAAAGCTGAAGATAAGTATCTTCTCATTGATGAAGTGGTAAGAACTGCTTTGTTGCACAAAAGACGATTAGAGGTTATAAAAATCAAGATGGTCATTTCAGTTATCAGTTATCAGTTATCAGCGAACCTCCGACTAAAATCAAAGACTTGAAATACTGAATTAAACATTTTTTTAATCCCATTAAAAGGGGAGGCTTTAGACCTCATTTTTTGGTAAAAAAAACTACAGTCAGTAGATATGATTCAACAATTAATAATGAATAATGAATAATTAATAATTACCTCTCCTTGAAACTGATAGGATTGACTAATTATGAAAATTTTTATTTATTATCCCCTATCTAAGGGGCAGGGTCAATTTATTCTCTGGCGACAAAGAATGAGCAATGCTTAAAAGGGGAGGCTTTAAACCCAAATTTTTCGGTAAGTCGAAGTCTCAGCTATCATGCTTCTCTAAAACAAAGAGAAAGTCCTTCAAATAGCGACTTTGAAATATATGTAGTTTTTCCTAAACTGATTATCAATTTAAACCAAGCATTACACCGCACCAGGAGGTAACTTACAATTAGCAACAGTACAATAAGAGCTATCAAAATTATTATTATTGGCGCTATTAGCTGCATAATTATTTCCCCTAGTTTAGCTCTAATAAGACCTATTGTTTGGCAAAAAAATGTAGCGATCGCTCCAACAAAACCTAATTTCCTAAAAAATGGTAAAAGGAATTATATCCCTACTTACCAACACACATTAATTGGAGCCATTGTACAACTAGAAGGTCTCAATTTACCCAGCCCAAAAGTAACAGGAAGAGCAAATATTCCCCTAAAATTTTTAGGCGGCGGAACAGCTTTTACTTTAACAGCAACTATTGGGGAAAAATCGGGTAATTTTTTATTAGATACAGGAGCTTCGACTACAATCATTTCAACAGAAACAATCAAAGAATTAGGGTTAACAGGAGAAGCTATACCACAAGAACTTTTAACTTCTGCAGTAGCAGGAGATGAGTGCCCAGAAATGAAAGCTAATTTGCATCGTTTACCTGTATTAAAAATTGATAATGTTAAAGTCGAAAAATTAACAGGTTTAGAATTTACTACTACTATAATGCCAGAGGGATTATCAGGAGTTTTGGGAATGGATATTCTCAGTAATTTTGATTTAGAAATAATTCCTCAAACCCAAGAATTACGATTACTATCTCCAACTCTAATACCTGCTGAAAATATTAAAGATGCTATCCCACTTAAATCTAAGTTAGGAGTAATGTTAGCTGAGGTAGAAATTAATGGCAAAGGTCCGTTTATTTTTATGTTAGATACGGGAGCAGAAAGTATTTTTATTTCTCAGAAATTAGCTAGTCAGTTAAAAATTTCTGCTGCGGAAAGACAGGAAATTCGAGTCCAGGGTTTTTGTGGAATTGAAATGGCAGAATATGCTTCCTTAGCTAAAGTTAAAATGGGAAATTATGAGCTGGCAAACTTAGAAACAGTAATTTTGTCTTCCCCAGTGTTGAAGTTATTAGAAGTTGATGGAATTTTAGGGCAAAACTTTTTGAACAATTATCAGCAATATTGGCGTTTTAATCAAAAAAATCCAGAAAACTTTCCAGCAGAAGGCAGTTTATTATTAACAGGAAATAGGGAATAGGGGTAAGCATTCTTTCTCCCGTAGGGACGTTTCGCTGCGCGAAATGAGTAATGAGTAATGAGTAATGAGTAATGAGTAATGAGGGAAGAAGAGGGAATTTTAAGCTATCAAGAAGAGAAAGTTTTTTTATCACGCTCTTATCCGGACATGATATTATTAGCTCGTTAGTTGGTGGAGGTTTGCTGAAAAAGTCTTATGAGTAAGGGTAGGAGTCAGGAGACAGGAGACAGGAGACAGGAGGAATGGGGAATGAGAAGGCAGGAGGAAGAATTTAATTCGTGATTTTTCTGCCTCGCGTCAACCCTTTCATCCTCACTTTTTAAGCATGAAGCAGCTCACGCACCAGGTATTTCTGACGATCAAAAAGCCTCAAACCTTGCTCTTTCAATACTTTTAGATTTAATCAGCAAGCCCTAAATAATCGCTATCAACTAAGTAAAGATACCAAGACTTGGGAAAAAGAAAAATTGTGGGAAGGTTATCAAAAGTGTATTTCTAATTTAAACTTAATTGATGGTTTATTGACAAATATTAGTGCAGAAGGCGAGGTAAACTATGTTTTGAAAAAAGAAGACAGAGAAAAAATATTTACTCTATATTCAGAAATATATCCTTATCTATATTGGATAATGTATAATCATCCAAATCCTCAATCAAAAGAAATACAAACATTAAAATAAGCAGTCAAAAAACGTTTCTCTTTTGAACTTTTAATTCTTCTGATACAAGAGCTTACTAAGTTAATGGTTAACGATCCTAGACTTTTTCAAAATCATCAGTCAAAAACTGTTTATACAAATGAATTTCAGCAGCAGGATGTAGCAGAAGCAGCAAAAGATATTCAAGAATTACTAAAGCAACTAGACGAAACTTATCCATCGGATACAACGGCGGGTAAAATGAAAATTGCTACAGAAGTAATTACACAAATTGATAATAATCCAACTAAGGAACAAAGAATGTTAAGTGCTATGAAAGCTGGTGGAGTTACTGCTGTCGAACAACTTATTAATCATCCTGCTTCTAGTTTTATTATAGCAGCATTGGAAGATTGGCAAAAGAGTAAATCAGGAATAATAGTCACTCTAGTAGGGTGCGTTGCGCACCCTACTCCTTACTCTCTATTCTTAATTAAGATGTCCAATTTTGCGATAAATTAAGCAATTTTCATAGCTAGATAGAGTATGAATATATCCTGGTGGATTCCGCAACCATGTTCCTTTGGGATAAGTACCTTCTTCATCCTTCAATACACCTTCAAGGACAAAAATTTCTTCACCTCCCCTATTCTCACTGCTGGGGAGGGTTGTACCTGCTGCTAATTTTATCATAGCAACCTGTTCAGTCTGATACCTATGTAATGGCATTAGTTGTAACCCGGCAATTTCTCCTGGGAACCACTTTGCTTGAGTGGTAGAGATGACAACCCGTTGTTGATCTTCTGGTTCCATTTGCCGGAGTTTCACCAAAATAGTACAACCATCTTTACTATGGGGAGTATGACTAGAATTCACTGGGTTACGGACATAAGTTCCTGGTGCATAGTCCCCATGTTCATCGGAAAATATTCCATCAAGTACCAAAAATTCTTCTCCTCCACCGTGAGTATGAGCTGAGAAGTAACTACTAGGAGCATACCGAACGATAGAGGTTGCCCGTGCCACTTCCTCTCCGTCACGCTCTAACATCCGTCGTTGCACCCCTGCCATTGGTGAATCTCTCCAAGGCAAGTCTTCAGTAAACACAACAACACGCTCTTTTAAATCAGCATTTAGTTTCATACAGTTACCTCAATAATAATTTCTGTCAAGATTAACAGCTACTTTCATTAATTGATAATTGATAATTGATAATTACCTCTGGTTAAAACCGTAACGGAATTGAATTGAATATAACGAAATATTATTTCTTTTCTCAAGGGTAGATTGGATATGTCGCTCCGCGAAAGGACCGCTTTAAAAGGAGAGGTTTTATACCTTTATTTTTCGGTAAATTATATCAAATCAGGTTAATGCCAAATTAATATAGCGTTTCCCAAGCTCTCGGAGGTACAGTTGTTTTTCTTCTTTATCTATTCCTACGAAATCAGAATTACTATTCCCTATTCCCTATTCCCTATTCCCTATTCCCTATTCCCTATTCCCTAAAACCAAAGAATTTTGTACTTCACGCTTTTTGGGAATTGCTGTATGAATGCTTTAGTCAGAGTAATAATTTAACTTTTACCTTGGAATTTTTGATTTTTTAGTGTTTCTATACCTATCCTTGACACTTCTTATATTTCTGTTGTAGCATAAGAGTAACATTAAGCTCAATCTTGCCATCTATTATTTTTAATGCTCTAGACAAAATCAACCATATCAAAATTAAATTGCTAATTCAAATAAATAAAAATTTATTGTGAAAAATAATAAATAGTAGTATGAACAATTCTCGTCTAGTAAAAATTAGTAAGTATTTGAGTTTTGTATTGAGGCACCACCCCGAAAAAATAGGTATTAAACTCGATCCTCATGGTTGGGTTGCTATAGAAGAACTATTGATTGCAGCTAAACATGATAACTTTCCTATCTGGGAAACAGAACTTTATACAGTTGTAGAAAAAAATGATAAAAAACGATTTTCTCTAGATTCTAGTGGTACTCTTATTCGTGCTAACCAAGGACACAGTGTCGAAGTAGATTTACAATTAGAACCACAAATACCTCCAGATATACTTTATCATGGCACAGGAAGTCATGCAATCGACTCAATTAAAAAAACTGGTTTACAAAAAATGTCAAGACATCATGTTCATTTATCCAATGATGTTAATAAAGCTATAAATGTAGCTAAAAGAAGAAGTGGAAAACCTATGATATTAGTTGTAGATGCCATGGCAATGTCTCAAGATAGTTATCACTTTTACCTTTCTGCAAATCATGTTTGGTTAGTTGATGAAGTACCCCCTAGATATTTGCAAATTTCATCTATTTTAAGGAGAGAAAAAAGGCTATTCTAGTTAGAGTATAATTAAAAAGTAGTTATATAATAGAATAAGTAAAAGGAAAAAACTATTTTAAATTAATAATTTTTAGGTAAGCATTCAGCGGTCAGCTATTAGCTAGCTTCTTGGAGAGGAACTGCCTCTTTCTAGGGTAGCTCTCACTTTTTCCTGACGGAATGCTCCGCAAACATGTCGCGCAGCGAAAGCGAAACGTTAACAGCTTCATTACTTTGAAAATAGGAAAAAGCAGTTGAGAGGTTTCAAAGAATTAAAAGTATGGATCAAAGTCTATCAGCTAACCTTAATAGTCTAGTCTATAGAGCTACATTGTTTATTTTTATTGCTGAGAGCTGACTGCTGACTGCTAATAGCTGAATGCTTACATTTTTAGTGTTTGAAAATCTCAAATATCAAAGACTTTAAATATTTAAAAAATTGGCACAAGGGTATTGAGGCAATCTAGCGCTACACCCAAGCAAAAGTCATCTTAAATCTATAATTATGAAGTGTAGATTTATTATGGTATTATATTATCTTCAAATAAAATTTTTGCATAAGTAGAATATCAACAAACTATGGGAACAGGATACTTCGGCAATAAACAAAATTATCAACCAAATAATCCTCAAAATAAAGGATTACTAGGAGCAGGTTGGCGACCACTTTACCGAGAATTTGATTGGGAATATTTCTCGCATTTATTATCTAACGATCCTTGGGAAGTTAGCCAAAAAACTCTTGATATACTTAGTGATATTGCTGATGCTTTAGGTCGTAATCAATTTCCTTGGTGGGCGAATATATTGAGCATTTTTTCAGAAAGTACACGATACGAATTTGATGAATTTTGGGATTATATAACTCCTCAACCTCCAACTCCAGATTATCGTTATCAAGATTTATTGACCATAGAAACTCCTGTTATACGAACTATTACAAGAGACAGCATCCCAATTGAATATGCTCTGAATAGATTTCAAGAAATTACTATTTTTAAAATTCTTGATTTATTGGGTAAACCTGACATAATTACCCAATCATTTATGGAAAGAAATTTTTATTATCCCATAGAAAGATTTGTCAGTTGGGAACGCCTAGAAACTTTAGGTATAGTATATAGCTATTGGTCAAAATATTGCTGTTGGTTACAAATAGAAACTTATGAAAAAGGCAGACGTTACTACAGTTTAATTTCTAAAGATGTAGCACCACTGGTGAGAAAATCAACTTGCAATATGGCAGTTATGGTAAGTGGTTATCAATGTCGTATAGGACAGGTTCAAAGTCAATTTCCTATTAATACATTTCCTCAAGATATTCAAAACTTTACTGAGAAAGTACAGCAAGAAATTTTTGTACAAAATCAATTAGCTATATTAATAAGTGGAGAACCAGGAACAGGTAAAACAGCTTGGACTCAAGCAGTAGCAAAAGAGATTTTAGTTCCTCTAGGATATGTAATTTTTATCTTGGATCATGATGCAGTAGAAAATTTTGTACCACCAACATATTTAGAGCAGATTTGTCTGATTATTAATGAGGCAGATAATTTAGCTCAAGACCGCTCTCTGGAAGTGGCACAAACTAATAGTAAAACAGAACATATTCTTAGTTTGTTAGATGGTACTTTATATCAAAGCGTAGTAGATGAATCGGGAATTAATCATCAGCATAAATTAGTTGTTTTAATGACTTGTAATACTAAAGACAGACTAGATTCGGCGGTTTTACGCAAAGGTAGAGTAGATTTAATGTATGAATTTACTTACCGTTTTGTCTAGGAGTTGGTGTAGGCGAGAAAATATTAGTTTATTCCTAATTTATACAAAAAAATCAGAAGGTTTATTGATTTTGGATATGTTCAACAATTAATAACTAATAATGAGTAATTAGTAATTAATTATTACTTATTCTGTAATATAGTCATTTCAAATAAGGATGAAACACTTTTTTCAATGAAACACTTTCAAGGAAAGAAACACTCGTCCTAGTCTTATTCAGAATGACTATAGAAGGATTAACCAAAAGGATTTTTTTTCTTCTCTTGGTAGATTGGATATGGTTAGGCAACCCATCCATCTCACCCTACGGAAAGCTTTGCGCTAGCAAAACGTTTTTCATGTTTGTGAGAGCCGAAAATAACCGCTTTTTCTCCATAAATGGAAAGGCTTTATACCTTAATTTTTCGCTAAGGTATAGTTTAATACTAATTTGTTTTCCCTATTTTCTATTCCCATTACTCCTAAAACTTTGTATCTTATCAACTCCAAAAATGCTGTAATTTTTACAGATTACTAGGAATAAATTATGTAACTGAAAATTGACTGAAAATCAAATAATTATTAAGAAAAGTTAGAACTGTAGTTTGAATTAGGTTAAAATAACAAGAACAATTGTGACAGAGACTTAAATGCTAGCTTAAATCTAACTATGGCCTATGGCGGGCAGTGAGAGCTACGCTCCGCCTTCGGGGAACGTCCGTGACAGCTTGTGGACTGGATAACGCCGACGGTAGGGACGTATTGCTGACGCTTTCGCTCCGCTAACGCTGCGCGACATGTAACGCATTAATGCTCAAGCAACGTCCGTACAGCGGGAATAGAACAGATTATTTACAGAAAATCAGAGATTTATGTAGATAATCGTAGGTTTCTAAGAACGGTTTCGTGTCGCCCTGCAAAACAAAAAACTAGATCGTCTTAGTATCTTCAAATTCCTTCCTCTTCTCTCCTAAATACTGACTCCTCCCTTGTCATCTATAACTATCCAACCGGACATGATATTAGATATTTTTTCCGAAGCACCTAACATCTAGCACCTACGAAGTTTTTTCAGGGTATATAGCAAAAGGTATTTATGCAGAGGGTAGAAGCGAGTGCTAATTGGTGAGGTCTCCATTTCCTTGAGAAACGCGGAGCGAACAGAATGTAAGACGTACATCTGATAGGCAGAAGGAAAAATCTGCCTTTTGACTTCGTTAAGTTTCCTGATATATTCAATCTCTAATAGACATCTCCGATAATGAAAAATCAAATCAATTATTATTCATAAATTATCAATTACTTCCCCTATTCCCTGTTCCCTCTTTTATCGAGATGTCTAATAATTACATTTAATTTGCCTACTTTGCGTATAAGCTATCTGACAAATAGGAAATAATTTTGATTATGATTATTTTCCTGATTATTCTTTCTTAAAGCAGCATAACCTAAATTCTTGATTTTAAATATCCCTAGTACAAGAATTAATCCAAATCAAGACTTTCCCCCCAAAAAAAATCAAGGTTTAAAGCCTCTCCTTTAAACGATAAAAAAGAAAAAAAATTCCTTTTTAACTAATCATATTCTTAAAAATAAGAGGTAATTATTAATTATTAATTGTTAATTATTAATTATTGAATATTGGCATTTATATACAAGTTAATGTTAGAAATGTGATAGTCGAGGGAATAACAATTGTTTTTGAACCCCCCTTATTTATTTGCCACGATGAGATTCCAGCACCTAATAACACAAACTCCAAATGAGACTAGGGAGAAAATCCAAAAAATGAAACAAAGGCCAATACACACCACCACTTATGAAAACTCAACCCCTCTCCCAAGTCATCAATATCCAGAAATACATGAGACTTACAATCAACTTTGCCAATTTATCAAACATATACCTGCTGCTATGGCAATGTTAGACCATGAAATGTGCTATCTAGCTGCTTCTGGTATGTGGTTAGAATATTGGCAACTAGAGTCTAGTGAAATTATTGGTAATCTGCATTACCAGGTCTTCCCTAATCTCCCGGCATCTTGGCCGGGACTTGCCAAAAAATGTCTACTAGGGACTATTGGCCAATTTGAGTTAGAACACTCGATTACTGCTGCTAATGGCTTAATACTATGGGTAAAATGGAAAGTCAAACCTTGGTATACAGATGAAGGTATTATTGGTGGTCTGATTATCTCTACAGAAGAAACAAATCCTGAGAAACAACTGCAACAACAACTAGAATTAAGTCAGTTAGCAATTGATAATGCTGCTGATGCAATTTTTTTGATAAGTTTTGATGGACAACTATGCTATGCCAATAAAATGGGTTGTAGTTTTCTTGGTTATTCTGAATCGGAATTACTAAAGCTAACAATCCATGATATTAATCCAGAACTATCAAAGGAACTTTGGCAGCTCCATTGGCAACAAGTTAAAAATCAAAATTCTTTGAGGTTCGAGTCTAATTTTTGTAGTAAAGAAGGTGATATTTTTCCTGTAGAAATCAATGTTAATTATTTAGAATTTAATGGTAATAAATATCAATGTGCTATTGTGCGTGATATTTCTCAACCTAAGAAAATTAATCTAGATTTACGAGAAGCTAAAGAGCAATTACAAGGTGTTTTAAATGCTGTACCAGGATTAGTTTCATGGATAAGTGCAGATTTACGATATTTAGGAGTAAATAAACATTTAGCTAATGCCTACAATTTACCTATTGAAACTTTTATTAATCAAGAAATAGGATTTTTACAGACTAGCCCAGAATTTAACGATTTTGTTTATGACTTTTTTGCTAAAGCAGATTTGAAAAGCGCCAGAGAAGTAAGAGCAAACGTTAGAGGAAAAAGTAGAATTTATTTAATAGTTGCTCAAAAATATTATCGTGATCGAGCATCATTACCAACAGCAGTTTTTGTCGGTTTAGACATTACAGAACGTTTGGCAATGGAAGCTTCGTTGCGGGATAGTCACGCAAAATTTCAACAACAAACTGAACAATTAGAGCAAACTTTACAACAATTAAATTCTACTACTACTCAATTAATTCAGAAGCACAAAATATCTGTATTGGGGCAGGTTGTAACAGGTGTTGCCCATGAAGTTAATAATCCTGTTAATTTTATTTCTGGCAATATTAGTCATGCCATAAGTTATGTTCAAGATTTGTTCTACTTGATAGATATGTATCAGCAATACTATCCCCATCCTGTGCCAGAAACTGAAGATATAGAACTAGATTTTATTAAAGCAGATTTGCCAAAATTATTAGATTCAATGGTAATAGCAACAGAGCGAATTGGAGATGTAGTTCGATCGCTACGACAGTTTTCAGGATTAGAAGTAGAATCTATCAAAACAGTAGATATTCATAAAGGATTAGACAGTACACTTTTAATTTTGCAAAATCAGTTTCAAGGAAAAGGGAATTGCCCTGATATTAATGTGGTTAAAAAGTATGGGAGTTTGCCTCATGTCGAATGTTATCCTGGAGATTTGAATCAAGTGTTTATGCACATTTTTACTAATGCTATTGATGCACTGGAGGAAAAATACCAAGATTTAAAAACAAAAAAAATAAATCTTCAACCATTTGAACCAGAAATTTTAATTACTACAGAACTGAAAGATGATTATGTAGCAATTGTTATTACTGATAATGGAATAGGCATGGTTGAAGAAGTATATAACCGGATATTTGAACCTTTATTTACTACTAAAAAATCAGAAAAGAGTATGGGTTTAGGTTTATCAATTTCCCAAGAATTAATTGTTGACAAACATTATGGTAAGTTGCATTGTAAGTCTCTGATTGGAGAAGGAACAGAATTTGTGATTGAAATTCCTATTAAACTTTCTAACTCTGATCGGTAATGAAAAAAAATGTATTTTTCAGGATTTTAGTAGCATGATAATGAAGCGCGATTTACTAGGATTAAATATTGACAGAGAAAACATGACTGGGAATAATTTATAGCAGTCGAAGTAAAGGTTAGGACATTTCTAAATCCTGTTTGCGGAGCATTTCCCTATAAGAAAAACCCTTTGACAGTTTACTATTCCCTATTCCCTATTCCCTAGCGCTATAAGAGAAATTTTTGACTATAGCTAAGACAAAATTAACTGTTAAAAATCCTACTCCTAGGAGTAGGATAAAAAAATAAATTTGATGAAGCTGATTTGTTCGGAGATGATAGGTTCAACAATTAACAATTAATAACTAATCATTACTTCTTCTGTAATAGAAGGATTGACAAATAAGGATTTTTTTCTTCTCTTGGTAGATTGGATTTGGAGGTGGTTAGGTAACCCACCCATCCATTTCATCCTAAGTTCATGCTCCGCAAACGACTGCTTTTTCTCAATCAATGGAAAGGCTTTATACGTTAATTTTTAGATAATTTTAAAGTATAAAAGGATGTATCATATTTGACTATATTTTTATGAACTATAATATAGCAATCCTAAATGATTTGTGAAAATTTTTATAATAGTTAAGATTAACGGAAAACATGAGTAAATTCTGACTCCTTACTTCCCCTCCTGGGAGGGGTTAGGGGTGGGTTGACTCCTGACTCCTAACGGCCACCAAAGTATTACAATTGAAATAGGATTACTATATTAGTTGTATCCACAAATAATTTATAGATAGTGCCGATACTTCTATAATGAAACAAAAAAAGCTTGTGGACAAATGTTACTAAATATGAAACTTAATCGAGATTCATTGCTAAGGAGTGATCTGAAGAAAACTTTGTATAAAAAGCATTGGCTTAATTTGGCAGAGTATGCTACTATAGTTATTTCTGCATTAGGTGCTTTTGGGGTAGCAGTTTCGGGACAAGCATTTTACGCAGTAGCCCCGATGACATTGGCCTTATCTCTGAATGTGGCTAATAGATATCGATTTGAACAGCAGATGCTATTATCTCAAAAATCTGAGATAGGAGAAATTCAAAGCTCAGTAGAAAAGCTAGAACAAAATGCTGTAAAGGTAATAGTGAAACTTCGTCAACAGCTATCTTATGAAATTGAGTCAGTTAGTGAAAAATTCACGACAGACAATATACAAGTTGTGGACTCAGAGATACAACAGCAACTAAGCGCACTAGAAAACTCAGTTTCTTCTGTGCAAAAAAGTTTAGCATCCGTAGATAAAAAAGCTCTGAATAATAATGATTGGGAAATAGTAAATGGTCGTCTTTTGGTGATAGAAGAAGCGATCGCCAATCTGCAAAAGGATATGCAAGTATTTGCCAAGGAACCTCAAGCAGATATATCTCAACTTCAGGCCAAAATTGACGATCTGGAAATACAAAATACACAAGTGGTAAAACCTCATTTGAAACGTTTAATTACACTTGTAAGGCAATTACAAAATACAAATTATTCTAGTCAATCATCTCATCAGTCTGTAATTTCCAAACAACCCATTAGAGAACATACTGGGGAATCATTCATTAATGGATAATGGATAATGGATAATTACTTCTCCTTTTTAGCTATCCCTGATCAGGAAATCCTGAAAAGCTTGTGGGGAGCAGGGTAAAAGGGATAAATAGTCCTAGTAGCTAGATAAAACCACTTAGTTTATCGAAATAAATGTACTTAAAAGGTAAGTTTTAATACCGTTTTACGGAAGTTAAAAGTCAAAATTCAAAAGTTAAAAATTAAGATTTAATAGACAGAAAATTTTGAAACTCTAATAGTTTAAACGAATTATTTGACATTATAACTTTGAAACTATTTGCGATATCTTGAAAGTGAAATGATCTAAGTATAAAATAATTTTAAATTTGTATTAGAAAAAAATACTATACGATTTCTCAGGCCGTTGGAGGTACACCTATTTTTATTTTATACCCTATTCCCTGTTCTCTAAAATAAAAAAATGTACGTACCTTACCGAAAAATTAAGGTTTAAAACCTCTCCTTTCAAGGAGATAAAAAAAATAAAATTCAGTATTTCAAATCTCCCTATTCCAGCAGGTACTGATAACTGATAACTGATAACTGATAACTGAAATGACTGAACCGTTTACCCTAATATTTGATGTTGATGGGACTTTAGCAGATACAGAACGAGATGGCCATAGAGTAGCTTTTAATCAAGCTTTTGCTGAAGCAGGGTTAGACTGGGAATGGCCAGTTTCCTTATATGGAGAATTACTGGCGATCGCTGGTGGCAAAGAACGGATTAACTTTTATATTAGTCAGTATAAACCAAAGTTTTCAGTATCACTTCCACTGCCAGAATATATTTCTAATCTACACAAGAGTAAAACATATTATTACCGAAAATTATTAGGAAGTGGTGCTATACCATTACGCCCAGGAGTGGAAAGATTATTAAAAGAGGCACGAACTAATAAAATGCGGTTAGCGATCGCTACGACTACCACTTTAGCAAATGTGGAGGCATTATTAGAGCATACCTTGGGAAAAGAAAGTATTTCTTGGTTTGAAATAATTGCAGCAGGAGATATAGTTCCGGCAAAAAAACCTGCTCCAGATATTTATTATTATGTGTTAGAAAAAATGAATATTCAACCACAGAATTGTATAGTATTTGAAGATTCATATAATGGTTTACAAGCAGCTTTGCCAACAGGATTAAAAACAATTGTGACTGTTAATGATTATACTCGTAATCAAGATTTTACTGGGGCGACTCTAGTATTGTAAAGTTTTATTAATTGTTATAGAAAAACATAGGAAAACAACTAAAAATATCTTAGACTGAGAAAGGATTGCAGAACAGCTCGTTAAATGTTTACAGGAGGGATAATACAGTTAGTAGAACATACTATTATTAAAAAAAATCATCTGGTGTCAAATACAAAGAGTCATGTCAATGTTCGTTTAAATACCGATAAGAAAAGTAGTCCCAAACGCTTTTAGCAATGGGATAGAGGGTGTTGTAGTTCACCCCGTTAAGGTAACACTTAATTAAAACTAAGTCGAATATTTTTCTATAGATTTAGTAACTATTAGATAATTTAGGAGAACCAGAACAACCATTTACTATTTTAAGTGGAGATACTAGAGGTAGAACTTATTGTGACCTAAAACTAATACAGTCTCTCTAAGAAGGAAAGAGGAACATTAATTGATAATGAATTGAATTTTTAAACTTTGTAGAAATACTATTTATTTTAGATAATAAAAATCCCAAAATTTTCAATTTTTGTACAAGGATTCTTAAGCAAAATAATTATCCATTATCCATTAGAGAAATTATATAATGTCCGCTGGTAAACTGGCACAGGCAAGATGCCTGTTCCACAAGGGCAAGATGCCTGTTCCACAAAGTGAATATCTACAGGAAATTTAAGTTTTTTTTCTTGCTCTTAAGTATTTCTCCCTGTTCCCTGTTCCCTACCTTTGCTATACAATACCGATGCTACCGGACATGGTATAAGCTACTAATAACTGATAACTAAAATGTTAAAATTATACGAATTTTCCGACTCTGGTAACTGTTATAAAATCCGCTTACTATTAACCCAATTAGAAATACCCTTTAAAAGAATAGAAATTGATATAACAAAAGGAGACAGTCGCACCCCAGAATTTTTACAAAAAAATCCTAACGGTAAAATTCCCGTATTAGAAATAGAACCGGGTAAATTTTTATCTGAATCTAATGCAATTCTTTTTTATCTCAGTGCCAGAACTAAATTTTTTCCTACGAATAAATGGGAACAAGCTCAAATTATGGAATGGTTATTTTTTGAACAATATAGCTATGAACCTTATATTGCTACCTCTCGTTATTGGATAAATATTTTGGGAAAAGCAGAGGAATATAAAGCAGAAATCAAACAAAAACAACCAGGAGGTTATGCAGCTTTAGGTGTAATGGAAAAACACTTAGAAAAACATCAATTTTTTGTAGGCGATCGCTATACTATTGCTGATATTTGTTTGTTTGCTTATACTCATGTTGCTGATGAAGGAGGATTTGATTTAAGACAGTTTCCAGCTATCCAAAATTGGATAGAAAGAGTCAAAAATCAACCTTTATATTTGGAAATTAGGGAGTAGGAAAGACGAAAGAAGGAACTGCCAGCTATTCCTTTACTTTAGTGAGTTTGAATATTAATAGTTTAAGAAAAAACTGAAATTAAATTTAACAACAACTTTTTAAAACTAAAGAGTCAATTTAATAATGGATAATGGATAATGGATAATGGATAATTGATAATTGATAATTACCTCTCCCTAAAAGGAAGAGGATTGAATAAAAGGAAAATTTTTTTTGTCGATTGGATATGGTTAGGTAACCTATCCATCCCACCCTACGGGAAACTGCGTTAAAGACCGCTTTTTTCTCCTTGAAAGGAGAGGCTTTAAACCTTAATTATTCGGTAAATTTATAAGCATGGTAGTCCTGCATAGTAATGGTGAGAATATATATTTTTTCTCAGACTTCCCACACCTCCCACACTTCTATAATTCCCATTTATTCTGTACCTCCCCAATACCACTGCTCCCCTACCTGATTCCTGACTCCTCCCCTCACTCATAAGACTTTTTCAGCAAACCCTAATTATTCATTAGATATCTCCAAAAATAAAAAATGAAATCAATTCCAGATATGAAATCAACAATTTCATTCCCTATTCCCTATTCCCTATTCCCTATTCCCTGACTTCTGCAAGAAGTCTATTATTAATTATTCGGTAAAACTGTTACAGGCAAGATGCTATGATACAATATTTTAATCCAAAATAAAATGATGAGCAATCAAGATAACCCCCGTATGAATGTTAGTACGACAGTTACAAAAAAAACATTACTAATTGGTAAAGGACTACCCCCTTTTGAATCTATCAAACCAGAAGATGTAGTACCTGCAATGACAGAACTACTGACAGAATTAGAACAAGAATTAACCAACTTAGAAGCAACAGTTAAACCAACTTGGAATGACTTAGTAGAACCTCTACAAAAATTAGAAGATCGTTTAACTTGGAGTTGGGGAATAGTAGGACATTTAATGGGAGTTAAAAATAGTCCTGAACTACGAAAAGCTTATGATGAAGTACAACCAAAAATTGTAGAATTTACGAATAAACTAAATCAAAGTCAACCTCTTTATCAAGCTTTTAAAAATTTAAGCAATAGCGATCGCTGGCAAAACTTAGATTCAGGACAAAAACGCATAGTTGAAGCTGCCATCAAAGATGCAGAGCTTTCAGGAGTAGGTTTAGAAGGAGAAAAACGAGAACGCTTCAATGCTATTCAACTAGAACTAGCAGAACTTTCTACCAAATTTTCTAATAATGTTCTTGACGCCACCAAAGCTTTTAGCTTAACATTAACTAAAAAAGAAGAAGTAGACGGTTTACCACCCAGTTTATTAAGTCTAGCAGCTCAGGGCGCCAGAGATAATGGAGCCGAAAACGCTACTCCAGAAAACGGACCTTGGCGCATCACCCTCGACTATCCTAGTTTTGTACCCTTCATGCAGCACAGCAAACAACGGGAGTTGCGAGAAAAACTATATAAAGCTTTTATTAGTCGTGCTGACAGTGGAGACTTAAATAACTATCCTTTAATTGAACGCATTCTGGAGCTACGCGAACAAAAAACAGAAATTTTGGGCTTTAATAGTTATGCAGAACTAAGTCTTGCTAGTAAAATGGCTCCCGGTGTGGAAGCAGTAGAAAAATTATTGGAAGAACTACGCAGTGTTAGTTATGATGCTGCACTCAAAGACTTAGAAGACCTGAAAGCTTATGCTGCCAGCAAAAATGCACCAGAGGCAAATGACTTCAAACATTGGGATACCAGTTTTTGGTCAGAAAGACTGCGGGAAGAAAAATTTTCCTTCACCGCAGAAGAGTTGCGACCATATTTTCCGCTGCCACAAGTTCTTGATGGGTTATTTAGTTTAGTCAAGCGGATATTTGGCATTAATATTACTGCTGCAGATGGGGAAGCACCAGTTTGGCATGAAGATGTGCGTTATTTCCAAGTTAGTGATGAAAATAATACACCCATTGCTTACTTTTATCTTGATGCTTATAGTCGCCCCGCTGAAAAACGAGGTGGCGCATGGATGGGTGACTGTATAAATCGTGCTAAAGTTGTAGAAAATGGTCAAACTAATTTGCGTTTACCTGTAGCTTATTTGCAATGTAATCAAACACCGCCTGTAGATAGTAAACCTAGTTTGATGACTTTTATTGAGGTAGAGACTTTGTTCCATGAGTTTGGGCATGGTTTACAACATATGTTGACAACAGTTGATTATGCAGGTGCTGCAGGTCTTAATAATGTGGAGTGGGATGCGATCGAGTTACCTAGTCAGTTTATGGAAAATTGGTGTTACGATCGCTCCACTTTATTCGGAATGGCGAAACATTATGAAACTGGGGAGACTTTGCCAGAACATTATTATCAGAAACTTTTGGCTGCCAGAAATTATATGAGCGGTAGTGGGATGTTGCGTCAGTTGCATTTTGCTTTGCTTGATATTGAACTCCATCACCGCTATCAAGCAGGAGGGGAAGAAACAGTGGTAGGTGTGCGTAAGCGTGTTGCTGAGACTACTACTGTTTTACAACCATTGCCAGAAGATTCATTTTTATGTGCGTTTGGGCATATTTTTGCTGGTGGTTATGCTGCTGGTTATTATAGTTATAAGTGGGCAGAAGTATTGAGTGCTGATGCTTTTGCTGCTTTTGAAGAGGCAGGTTTGGAAAATGAACAGGCGATCGCTACTTGTGGTAAGCAGTTTAGGGATACAGTTTTAGCATTGGGTGGGAGTTTGCATCCGATGGAGGTGTTTAAAACTTTCCGAGGTCGGGAACCTAATACTGAACCTTTGTTAAGACATAGTGGTTTGTTCAACAATGAATAATGAATAATGAATAATGAATAATTACCTCTCCTTGAAAAGAAGAGGATTGACTAATCATGAAAATTTTTATTTATTATCCCCTATCCAAGGGGAGGCTTTAAACCAAAATTTTTTGGTAATGGATAATGGATAATTAGGGTTTGCTGATTAAATCTCAAAGTATTCAGGACTAAGGCTATGCGAACCCAGAAACCCGGTTTCTCGTAGATGTTTATTGTCAAAAACAACAATTTATCGTAGAAACCGGGTTTCTTTGCGTAAGTCCTAGTATTGACATATAGAACCCATTTGGTATTTCTAGAAATGAGGGAGGTAGAGACCTTGTATGCAAGGTCTCTACTGTGTACAGATTATCCAATATTGTCATTGCGAGTAGGAAAATAAGCGATCGCCTATTCTCCACCAGTTTCCTGCTCACTTTTTTTAGCATTCAGTCTCTTAAGACGTAAACTTGCCCAGATCATTTGCTTGAGAGGTTCAGGTACTTCTGGGTGTAATCCCTCTGATATTTCTTCAAAAGTTTTGATTGATCCTGGATAAACGAAAACTAGCCATCCTTGTTTAACAAGACAGGTAAATAGAGCTGACTCTTCAAGCAAATATGTTGTTGCTAGATACTTTTGTCGAACTTCTCCGAGTTGCTCTGTCACCACTTCTTCGCCTCGGTTAAGATATTTCTGAGCAAAAGAATTTACCATGGTTTGAAAAGATCGATTTTCTTGATAAAGACTCTGAAGTTCTTCGTAGTAAATGTTGTAGTCCGATCGCTTTTCAATTTCTGAAGCCATCTTAAACTCAAATTGACAGTTTTCTGAGTATTGTTCAAATAAGAAAGAGTTTTCATTAACAAACTTCTCTCCAGTACGAATTGCCTGTAACCAAGCATCATCTCCTTCTATCCCTTGTCTAACCTCAATTGTCAGTCGATGTACACTATCACCAACTAGCACTAAGCAAGTCTGAAAATTTTCGCTAATCAATTTGATGCAAGCTTCAAGTCGCTCCCTATAAACAAAATTTTTGCTTCCTAGACTGATGGCGAAAATACACTTCTGATGCCCAGACAAGCAGTTACGCAAGCTATGAGGAAATACTTTTGCTAAAGTTGCTTTATACCCATAATTTTTGCTAATATTAGTAGTATCTTTTGTTAATTTTAAGTTTTGTTTCTTAAGACTAATCGCTTTGCCTACTTGAGATTGAACTAGCTTTAACTGTTCTAGAGAAAGCTGACTCCAGTCAAAATTTTCAACAATATTTTCTGGGTTTGTAGAACTACTCATTCTTTTGAACGTTTTAAAGTACAAAATTATCAAGCACAAAGCAGAGGGGTTTTGAAACCCCTCTATAAAAAAACTTCAACCAGAATTAAACATCAGTTTCAAATAAAGAAAGTCGCAATCGCTCACTTGCATTTTCCATTTCAGCTAATGACTCAATACTAATAACCATACTATGCTCAATTCCCAAAATTTCTGCTGCTTTAGCCACAGCAGCTTTTTCTTTTTCTTGGTAAACTCCATCAGCACTACTCATTTTAATTGCTTGATACAACATAGTTCGGCGAAAATTCATAGGAAAGTCGTAACTGATACCACTCAATAACTCTTCTATGTTTGCATTTTTCCAATCGAATTTACGAAGGGTTTCAATGTATTCTTGAGAATCTACCATCAATAGTGCTTGTTCGTCAACATACCATTGAAATTCTTTTTCTGCTAACTCGCCATCTGCTCCAGCGATGGCCATTAATGCACCACCATATTTCACGGCTACATCAAAATCAACTGGTTTAGTCATGTTATATCTCTGTTGGGCATACTTTGTTGGCTGGAGACTTTTCCCACTACTCATATTTCACTCCTGTGATTTTTTTGTTTAATAATTTTAACCTTCTATATACTTATTCATTTTGTCAACCGTCTAATAAAACTTTAGAAAATATTTACAATTTACAGCGCTTTTCAGATTGATGAACCACATATTCACATTTCAAACCTAGTAGGGACGTTCCATGGAACGTCCCTACTGTGGTTTACTGAAATGAAAACCGCTGTAATATTTGATTATGATGTCCAGATAATAAGCGATAAAAAAGTTTTTGTTTGTAGTAAGGCTTGAGCAATATTTATCTTAGGGATAAAGCCCTACTACGAATTTTAATTATAACTGTTCAACTCGACATAATATTAATGTACATTTCAATATTTTCTCAATTGTAAATACCTCTGGAAACACCGATATTTAATATTCCTTGAACAAACAGTCTTTTAAGAATTTGGTAGATAGTAATGGTAAACAGAATAGTACGGGAACAAGATGCTCCCACTACCATGTCTCCTCACAAAAATAATTACAATACACTACGATTACAATGCACCACTACCAAGAATTTAAAGATTATCAATATCTATAAAATTCAACAAAATATTAGCAGCCTCATCTAAATCTTTGCCAAAACAAATAATCCCATCCTCGTGACCTGCCATTACTAATATTTTTTCTACTTCTAAATTCTCTTCATCAAGCAAACGAAACATTTCTTTTGCCATTTGTGGAGTACCATAAGGAACATCTGGATTAGAAGTAGGAACTTTAAACATAAGTTTTTGCCAAAGCTGATAATTATGAATATGAATAATACCCATAATTTCTGGTTGATAATAATAGATAGCAGCATGAGTTAAAGACTCAGAAGAAGCCTTAACAGGTCCGCAACAAGTCAGACTATTTTTCTGGATATTAAAATCAGTAACTACCGTGTAATATTCCGGTTTTAAAGTTATAAAATGAGCGGTTTGAGTTCCAGAAATAATAAACTTATCGGAATTATTTATTCTCTGACTAACATTACCAAAACCAATCCCATTATCGTAAACACCAATTAATCCCAAAGAACGCATTAAGTCGCGTTTTTTCATTAGATCGGTGAGGCGATCGCTCCCCACAGATTCTCCTTTTATCCAATGACAATGATATTTAATTACTCCTTCATCCATAACCATAAATTTAATAATTAAAAAGAACATTTAATGTAGGTTGGGTTGAGGAAAGTTAGCGGAGCTTATCCGCAGGATAAACCCAACAAACTACAGTAATGAGCTTATTTGTAGTTTTGCTCTAGCCCACGGAATATATCTCTGGGGCTATAGCAAAACTACGAGCCTAATAATAATTATTTTACCAAACATGATTAGGACTTACCCAGACAAACTCAGAAACCGGGTTTTTTCGTAGATGTCTATTATAAAAACAACGATTTATCATAAAAACCCGGTTTCTTTGGGTAAGTCCTGATGATATAACACACCCTACTGGAGAAAAATATTATTAATCAATTCTTTCTATTGTTGTTTTTTGGTTGGGTTAAATACCAGGTTATTCCTCCTGCTAATAGGGTTGCTGAAATGCTTAAAATTAAAGTCAAAATAACAGGATGAATTGTTTCTAATTTCCTAGTAAATTTGAATGTCAAAGGTACATCAATATGACCACTGCTAGAGGCAATAATTGCTCCTGTTCCTAATCCTACACCAATAACTTGAATGGTTCTTTCTAAGCGGCGATCGCTTTCTGCTTGGTCTATTTCTGCTGTGTCTCACAGATTTCAATCCCTTGAAGTACTACCACTTTCAGATTTTAGTTACTCAACAAATCTCTTAATACTTATTTTACAAACAGTCTCTTATATTTAAGTTAATGTTAGATTAAATACCATCTGTTTATTACTGGTGTAATATCAATATAATATGAAGATATATAGAGAAATATTCATTGGAAAAAGGACTAATTACTTAATGAAGACTACCTTCCGCCAACAATCTCTAATTACAGCCTTTTTAATGACTGTTTCAATCGTAGCTTACTGTAGTTTGCTTTTGAATGAGACGAATAGTCAAACTCCTAAATTGCCAGATAAAAACGAATATCCTCAAGATTTTGCGGAAGCTGATCGGGCAAGGCGATCAAAAAACTTTCTCCCGTAAGTACCTTTTCTTTCCTTCTGCCTTACCTCAATACTAGAGCTTATTTCTTCCCAGATAAACCCCGCCTGATCGGGCGGAGTTTAATCAAAAAGTCGCCCTGGAAGGACGAGACACCTATCCCAATTTTTCGGTAAATAAGTAATGATAGGTAGTCGAGAAAAGAAAAAAAAGATGAACTAAGAATCGAGAAAGCAGACTCACCCAATAGACATCTCCAAAAATCAAAAATAAAATCAATTATCGTACAGAAATCATCAAATTTTTCCCCTACTCCCTACTCCCTGCTCCCTACTCCCTGCTCCCTACTCTCTCATAAATTTAGAATCCCGATCCTCTTTTACCATTAGGCAAAATCGTCCACCAATTAGTTTTTGCCACCTCTAGTTGACGATCGCTTACCATTGCATTTGTCAGATTAGCACCACACAAATTAGCACCCCGTAAATTTGCCCCATTCAAATAAGCATTTGTCATATCTGCATCTTGCAAGTTACAACCTGCTAAACTAGCTGTACTTAAATAAGCTTTATTGAGATTGGCATTTTTCAGCACAGTATTTGTTAAATTAACATGACCAAGATTAGCATCAGATAAATCTGCACCTTCTAAATTAGCTTCATGTAAATTAGCTCCATAAAAATTAGCTCCAGACAACTTAGCTTTACGCAAATTTAAGCGACTTAAATTACAATCACCAAAATCTCTTTTACCCTTTACATAAGCACTGCGCAACGTTGCTGCCGTCCATTTTGTCGGAACTTTTTTACCTAATTGTTGTGTTTTATTACCTGCTTTCTTTTTTGGAGATACTGTTGTCAAATATCCTTGAGTAACTTCTTGCTTCATCTTAGTAGGATTTTTGTCTAAACGAGTGTTGCGTTCTCGAATTTTTTGAGCAATTTGACTATTGGGAGACATCCATGAAACATCATTTTGACTGTCATTAAAAACTGTAGGTTCATCTCGCAAGAAAGTCTGAACAGCATCATTTGGAGTAGGTTGTACCTGTTTTTTCTGAGGTTTCTTTGTCTGCAAAGCCTCTAAAAGTTCTTGTGCTGACTGGAAGCGATGTCGTACAGAAACTTCTAACATTTTCTCCAAAATTTCCCCAAAGCGATCGCTAACATTCACTTCCGGACGCCAGAGAATTTCACCATGAATCTGATCGTAACCAAGACTGCTCGGAGTTTTTCCTGTCAGCAAGTAAATTGTAGTTACTCCCAAAGCATAAATATCACTTGCATATACAGGCCGCAAAGCCATTTGTTCTGGTGGTGCAAAACCTGAAGTACCGATCGAGATATTTGTAAAAGCAGTTTCTCCTGTACCACCTGAGAAGTGAGTTTGGTTAACTTGATCTTTGACAGCGCCAAAGTCTATCAGAACTAAATGACTATCTTGACTCCGCCGGATAATATTCGCCGGTTTAATATCTCGGTGAATTACTTCTTGAGTGTGAATATAATCTATCACTGGCAGGATTTCAATTATAAATTGTTGTGCTTGTTCCTCAGTAAATAGACCCTGTTTTTTGACTTCCTGTTTTAAGGTTGAACCACTTACATATTCTTGAACTAAATGAAAATGTTTCTTCCATTCAAAATAACCTAATAATCTGGGGATTTGGGGATGATGACCAATTTTTCCTAAAGTTTCTGCCTCTCGCTCAAATAATTTTCGTGACATCTCTAATACACCAGGGGTTGTAGTAGAGGGGCGTAATTCCTTGATTACACAAATTGGATCTCCTGGTAAAGATTTATCCTTAGCTAGAAAGGTTGCTCCGAAACCTCCTTTCCCAAGAGGTTGAATAATTTCATAGCGATCGCGCAAAATTAAATCTGAACCACAAGCTTGACATTTTTTAACACTATTTGGATTTTGAGGTTGAGGACAGGCAGGATTTATACAATAGCTCATCTTAATTCTATAATATTTAGTTAATTTGATTTTTTCTTGAAACTACTAATCTATTCAGAACAAAGTTACTAAACAAAGGCCAATTTCTCAAATTTGACCACACACAATAGATATTACCTAAAATTCTAGACATCGAAAGTATATTCCAGTTGCTTTTTAGTCATAGTAATAGTATATGTATATATTTATAGGTTCCGATATAGATCGCACAGTATGTAACAATAGGATTGCTTAGATAGTTAATTTGATTAATCTGGTCATTTCAGTTATCAGTTAGTCTTCAGGGTCGTAAGTTCATTAACAGTACCGACTGTTGAAGCCTTATGCTTAAAATACTGAAGTTAATTTTTTTCGTCTTCTCAAAAGGATAGACTTGAGACCTGATTTTTTGGTCATATTAATATTATACTTATTTATCTAATGAATCAAAATCTATAGTTTTTCTAACAACACATCTCACATCAAAAAAATGTTAATTAAAACCTAACTCTTAAGAGGGAGGTTTGATATTAATTTTATCTCTCAAGTTGTTATTATAATAACAATAAAAGACTTTTTTATCATAATAGAAAACTATAACTATTAACTATTAAGTATTAATAAATTATCACTCCGTAGAAATATCGGTAGTGTGTCAAGGAAGTGTGGGAAGTGTGGGGAGGAATAATTGTACCTGTATCTTTACAACCGAAATATTTAGGTACTCATTCCCAGTTAAGCTATTTAACTTTCCTGGCTGTTGTCCCGCGCTCTCCATCCCCCCTAACCCCCCTTTGGAAGCTATGCTTTATCAACATTTTTCTTTCTTAACATAAAACTTGACAACATAGACAAGTTATGTTTAAGTCTTGAATCGGCTTTTTCAGGAGAAAAGTGTATTGAAAAACACACTTTTTTATGAATGTAGAC
>NZ_JAAHHT010000559.1 GCF_010672085.1 Okeania sp. SIO3I5 | reverse complement strand
TAGTAGTTTTGACAACAGATATAATCCGTATATCCGTGGCGGAATCAGTGTCTAGCTCTTACTGCATCAACCTTGACCATATATTTATAAATATCAACTAACCGACTATGCAACAACTTTTGTTTGTTAAACAGACACTTTTGAAACTAGGGCATGGTTTTATCCAACTCCTGGTAATAATTTTCGTGCGCTTGCCTGTGGTGGTGTTAACGTTAGTGTTAGTGTTAATATTTCCTTCTTTGCGCCGGAAGCTCTACTCTCAAATACTCATTACAACTGCTGGTATTAGAGAAAAATTACCAGATAAGCTCCATTCTCAACTAGACTTTTTAATCCAAGTATTGCAGGTAACTGCCTACAGCAACGGCAACTCTGAAGTTATATACCCACTCCTGCAAGCAAACTTAGACAAACTCGACAATAACTTTGTTCACATCCTACAGACCTCGGCAACAGCTAAATTCTTAGGAGTAGAAACAAACGCAGCAAAATACATTGTCAGTATGTTCATCGCCAACGCTATTAGTGATTTCAGCACCTGCCTTAAGGACTTTCCACTCGGCAACAAAGCAAATAACATGGAAATCGTACCATCGCTGCCTACGAAAAAGCCATAATCGCAGTCGAACTCAGTCGCAGTTGGTCACAAGACGACGATCGCCGCCAAGAAATTCTTGCAGAATCTATGGAAGTCTACCAAAGCATCGTCCAATGTTTCGTCAACCTCCAGCAATACGACAAAGCAGTAGAATATACCGAGCGTTTCCGTTTTCGCATGGTAGCAGAATTAATGGCAAGCAAAGACATCTACCCAGACGCCGAAATACCACCCCAACTCCTAGAAGAATATTATCAGTTGCAACAACATTTGTATCATCTCCGTCACTCCACCTCCGAAGAAAGCAAACAACTCGCTACTGCAAATAGTCGATTTCATCGTCGCGACAGTAGGGAAGAAGCAGAGCAAAAGTTGACGGAAATTGAAAAAACAGAAGCAAAACGGCAGCAA
>NZ_JAAHHT010000558.1 GCF_010672085.1 Okeania sp. SIO3I5 | reverse complement strand
GCTGGACGAAATGATCAAACTGTTCTATGCTGAAGCCTCTAAATACAACGTCTTTCCCCTTGACGACAGCAAAACCGAACGATTTGATGAGTCCAATCGCCCGACGATTACCGAAGGGCGCACCACCTTTACCTATCCCGATCATTTCCGCACCAGGGAAACGGCAATACCTGACTTGAAAGGCAAGAACCACAGCATCACAGCGGATGTGGTCTTTGAGCCAGGTAATGAAGGGGTACTGCTCACCGTAGGGGGGCGTTTTGGCGGTTTTGGACTATTTATCAAAGATGACAAATTGGTGTACCACTACAATTTCGCCGGGATGGAGCGCTATGAGATCACGTCCACTAGCTCTAGCCCTTTACCCACGGGCAGCGTTACCTTTGAGGCAGACTATCTTACCGATAGTGAGGAACCTTATGCTGGAGCAACAGTTACTCTCTATGCTAACGGAAACCAAATTGGTGAAGGTCGAGTTGAAGAAAGTCTTCCGGTTAAATTTAACCAGGACGAAACCTTTGATGTGGGCTTTGATACAGGGACACCTATAACTGAAAGCTATGTCGATGAAATGCCCTTTGACTTCACTGGAAGCTTGAGTAACGTGACGGTTGAGTTGCTGGATGAATCTAATTCCCGGCTACCCGATCTCCCAGTGAGGAATGAAGATTTTTGGGACACAATAATTCAGGAGGTTATTCGATAAGTGACTTTTGAGCTGAGTAACTAGCGATTAGAGATTAGGATGTCAAAGTTTTGTATCGTTTTGACATCCTAATGAAAAAAATCAGTAATGAATTGAAAGACGAGGTTTGAGCGATGATTTTGAATCGAATTTGGAGAATGATGGTGGTAGTAGCGATCGCTAAACTCAAATCAAACCGATGACAACCCATTGATTGATGAGTTTTTGTATTTCTTATTCAGCTAAGACTGTAGAGTCCTGATCGCTAGCTCGGAACTCTACAGGCCATCCCAAGCCTATCCAGATTAGTTTTGGGATGTTGCCTGAG
>NZ_JAAHHT010000557.1 GCF_010672085.1 Okeania sp. SIO3I5 | reverse complement strand
ATGTTGTGATGGCCTGTCGAGACCTCTCAAAAGCAGAAAGAGTCGCCCAGGAAGTAGGAATGGCACAAGATAGTTACACTGTTATGCACCTAGACTTGGCCAGTTTAGAGGGTGTAAAAAAGTTTGTCAATACTTTCCGAGAAAGTGGTAGGTCTCTGGAAGCTTTAGTCTGCAATGCTGCGGTATATTTGCCATTGTTAAAAGAACCGATGCGCAGTGTAGATGGTTATGAACTAAGTGTCGCTACAAATCATCTCGGACATTTTCTTCTATGCAACATTATGTTAGAAGATTTGAAACAGTCTTCTGCTACAGATAAAAGATTGGTAATTTTGGGAACTGTAACAGCTAACCCGAAAGAGTTGGGAGGAAAAATTCCGATTCCTGCACCTCCAGATTTAGGAAATTTGCAGGGTTTTGAAGAGGGTTTTAAAACTCCGATTACGATGATTAATGGTAAGAAGTTTAAGTCTGGCAAAGCTTACAAAGATAGCAAACTCTGTAATGTTTTGACAATGCGAGAGTTGCATCGGCGTTATCACGAGTCAACAGGAATTATTTTTAGTTCTCTGTATCCTGGATGTGTAGCAGATACACCTCTATTCCGAAATCATTTTCCTTTATTCCAGAAAATTTTCCCACTGTTTCAAAAGAATATTACTGGGGGATATGTTTCTCAAGATTTGGCAGGAGAAAGGGTTGCTGCGGTAGTTAAAGATGATGAATATAAGGAATCTGGAATGTATTGGAGTTGGGGAAATCGCCAAAAGAAAGATCGTCAGTCTTTTGTGCAAGAGGTTTCTGATGAAGCAAATGATGATGATAAGGCAATTAAACTTTGGGAATTAAGTTCAAAGTTGGTGGGGTTGAGTTAGGCGTAGTGGATAGACACAACTCCTTGTATTAGGGAGTAGGGGAGTGGGAGAGTAGGGGAGTGGGGGAGTGGGGGAGTAGGGGAGTAGGGACGTTGCATAACAAAAATGCGAACGTCCGTACAGAGTGGGGGAGAAAGATTGTA
>NZ_JAAHHT010000556.1 GCF_010672085.1 Okeania sp. SIO3I5 | reverse complement strand
TACTGATTTGAATTGGCCGGAAGAACCGATTTATAAAGAATATCGAGAGGCAATTAAAGCTAAATATCAAATTGATAGACTGATGAAAAAAAGACCTAATTCTAGAATATCTATTTTTGCCAAAATTCAGGCAGCGGAGGAAAATTTAGCTCAATCTCAAGCAGGGGAAAATAATTCTGATTTTGATGAAGAAATCCCGTTTTAATCTACATTATGCACAACAAAATATAGCAAAATAGCAAAAGTCAAAACTAAAAACTAAAAAGTAAGAATAAAATTATAGTAGTCAATCAGAATCTCAGTAAATATCTATGTTTAATATTTGACTGAGAATTTGACTACTAAGAAAGGTCAATGAAAATGATTGATATAGTATAAATACTTACCAAGCTACCGAACTATTCGTGCCCCTACTAATAACAATATCCTTGGCGCGATCGCGTAATTCCATATTCTAAATTCTCATTGTTTATTTGTGGGGTTTCGGTTGTCTGGAAAATAGGGTTAATTTGCTTGGTTTCCTCGCGTCAACCCAACGGACAAGAGTGGCGATCGCACTAATTCTCTACTTTAACTTAGCCATTGCCGAAATAATTTTATCTGCCTCTTCTACAACTTGTGCTACTTCATAACGATCTGTTTCAGATGGCAATTTAGACCACATTGTTTTATCACTAAACCAACGTGGATTATCTTTATCATATAAATCATCCCCTACCTCTATGGTTATATGATATAAAACACTACTTATATTCTCCACAGCTTTATCTAGACTATTATCATTCTTTGTTATTGAAGTTTTTACACTATTCCAAACATCATCTATAGCGATAGAAATATGTGTGGGTAAATTAGAGCGAGACGCTATGGTATTTATCTTTGCATTTAAGTTTTTAACCAACACATTATCTCCCTTATTCCATCCAAGTGCAACAAGTCTTTTAATAACTTCATCAAAAGCAGATTTAATAACATTCTCATTAGGATTGGTAACAGCCCATCCCCAAGTATGAACTTCTGGC
>NZ_JAAHHT010000555.1 GCF_010672085.1 Okeania sp. SIO3I5 | reverse complement strand
TACCAAAATTCATCATCTTTACCAGATGGAAAAGAAGATAAAAAATTTGTCAAAAAACCAGATTTAGCGCTGCGTTTAGTCCAGAAAACTTTGGAGAGAAAATATCGACCTGGTGTAGTTTTAGTAGATGGAGGTTATGGCAATAATTCCTCATTTTTACAGGAATTAGAACGATTGGAACTTAACTATATAGGGGGTTTGGCTAAAAATCGTTTGGTGAGTGTTATTAATCAAAAAACTGGCAAAAAACAATCACAAAAAAGGTTAGATGAAATAGGCTTATCTCTACCTCAAAATGCTTTTCAAGAAGTAACATTAGAACAAGATATACCCAAAACAGTTTTTGTGGGTATTATAGAAGTAGAAATCAAAGGTTTAACTGGTCCCAGAACTATTGCAATCGTCATGAATAATAGTTCTATATCTGAAGCCACTGAAATTGATTATTTAATAACAAATAAACAATATAAAAGTGTGACTGAAGAATGGATAGTTAAAACATATTCTGATAGAAACTATATTGAAAAATTTTATAGGGAAGCTAAGGGATGGTTGGGGTTAAAAGAATATCAAGTCCGAGATAAAACCAGTATGAGGCGTCATTTTATTCTAGTTTTTGTGGCCTATACTTTCATTGTTTATCAACAATTAATGGGTGGTTTAACAAAGCGTTATTCTCGCGCCACTTTGACAAATTTTACAGAGACATTAGAAGCATTTCTAACTGGTGTTTCCTACAAATTTTTTTGCTGGTTACAAGAGAATCAAGAAATTTTTGCTCAACATAAAGCTGATTTGGGGGTGATCTGGGGTTAGACTCAGGTATAACTACCTCTAATTATAGGATAAAAGCAAATATATTTTACTTTTTTCCAAAAGTCCAGTTAAGTAGCACGTTATAATTCGCTGAACAGGCTATTATACCTGAATCTAAATCTTCTTCGACTATGGCAAACTGTTCTGTTTCAGATGATAATTCAATAATATGAGATTTTTTGATCGCATCATTTGCACAATCAATATTATCCAG
>NZ_JAAHHT010000554.1 GCF_010672085.1 Okeania sp. SIO3I5 | reverse complement strand
GATGTTTTGTTGTTTCAACCATTCTCAAAGCAAAATATTTAATATCCTACAGAGCATTACGGAAAATAGTCGTGCTGAGAAAAGAAGGGGCATTTGCTAGGTAACAAAAAAGCTGGAAAAACTTGTTTTTTTCCCGCAATTTCTTACAGAAAGTTGTGATTTTCGTTCTTTTTAATTTTATAATCAAAAAAGTTAGGGTGATAATAAATGGCCACAATAACATATTGTCAAGCATTACCAGAACCATTAGATGAATTAAATGCTTTAGGGATGACCAAATTTCAGGCATTCTTGGTAGCATACTCCCCAATAATACGCAAGGCAGTATGTGAAACGGTTCAGAATCTATTATCTGGCAGCTTGTTTAATAAGTCTAAGTGGAATACTTATGTACAAAAAGCGTATCAAATCAATAAAAGATACGCGCTTTGGTGTAATTGCATTTGCCTTTGGCCAGGTAGAGTCTGCCAAAGAGTGTCGTCAGAATCACATTAAGCAGTTAGGAGGAAAATTAAAATCTGCTATTAATTGGTAAAAAAAAACGGAGAAAAAGTTAAAAGATGCTAGAAAGTTTTATGGAAAAAAGAACTGGCAAAATAGTCAAACTGGCTGTGGTTTTCCTTTGTCATGTTCGGTGAAGTACAATGAGACAAATTGGCAAAACCTCAGATTTCAAATTCACCACAAAAAGCGCTATATTTACAATTTAACTAATAAGATTGAGCATTTAAAGTCGGCTCAAATTCAAGTAAAAGTGCCTTTGAATCATGTTTTTATCGTTGGTAGTCAAACAGAAAGTTATGGTAATCAAGTTTGTTAGTGGGATGGCTTAACTATCCGATTTAGAGTACCTTATTGCTTTGAAAAGAGATTCGGCAAGTACGTTAAAACAGAGTTGGGTGAGTTCAAAAGAAACATTAACCGGATGCCTATTGATGGTAGTAAAACTTGGCATTTTTACTACAAACAAAATAAATGGGTAGCCGCTGTTCAATTCACTCCAGAAGCAGTTAATCAAAGCTCGCGACCGATTTGTA
>NZ_JAAHHT010000553.1 GCF_010672085.1 Okeania sp. SIO3I5 | reverse complement strand
TTTTGATTAATCGTATGTGACGACGGCGATCGCCTAAATCTATATATTTTAGTTCCTCTGTTGCCCAATTAGTCATTATTTTTTCTCATCCCGTCATTCCTGTTTCATTTTTAATATACCTCTTGCATCAGTCTCAAATTTTAACTTTTTTTAAGAGTATGGTTAACTTTTTTCAAGCTTTACCCTCAAATAATTACTGTACAATAATCAGAGATTGTTAAGAAATATGTGAGTAAGGCATAGCTTAATAAGGGGGAAACCTTCAAAGTCCCCCTTGAAAAGGGGGATTTAGGGGGATCGTAAATGTACCTCATCTTTATGAAATTTATGAAAAATGCTATAATTTCAGCCTGCATAAATCCTTTTTATTCAACAGGACTTACGCAAAGACACTATATATATATAGTGTATAGCTAATATAGCGATCGCTACAAATGCTTAAGCGATATAGCTGCCGCCACCATCCTCCGCCAACGCCTGAATAACAAAATTATCATAACTCGTATAAATACAAGCTAATGTAATTTATTTTCACGGGTTGTAGATGTTGCTAATTGTAAATAAATTTTGTCCAAATACTTGCTCTTATTATATAATTATATTATGATTAATTTGAGCTAAAGATATGAACTTTAATTATATTGATCCCATATCAGTATTTACTTAATTCTCATAAAAATTATACCATTACAAACTTAGCAAATAATCTAGAAAATGTTAGCCATGATACAATAAATCGTTATTTAAAAATAGAAAACTTTGATCACCAGGATTTATGGAGAAATGTTCAAGAGGAAATTGTAACAGACACAGAAAGTTATTTAATCTTTGATGATACAGTTATTAACAAGAAACATGGTAGTAAAATTGACTTAGTTAGACGACAGAGAGCGTGGTAATGAGCATCAAGTAGTTCGTGGTATAGGGATAGTAAATTGTATATATTTCAATCCAAAAATTGAGCAATTTTGGCTCATAGATTATCGAATTTATGACCCAGATAGTGACAAAAAAACTAAGATAGATCATGTGGAAGAA
>NZ_JAAHHT010000552.1 GCF_010672085.1 Okeania sp. SIO3I5 | reverse complement strand
TCTTGTACTCTACCTTTGCCCAAAATTCTTAACGATAGAGTGTCTAATGTCTTTGGTAATTGATGAATTACTACTAATCCTGTTCTCTGATATTTAGGTAATAAATAAATTCCTGTACACCAATTATTATTATCACTTTTAGCAGCAAAACCTTCTAATATTGTCTTTGATGCTGTCGGTGTTAATATCCATAATTTTGGATAGTTATCTTCATTGAGGCGAGTATTTTCCCGATTTGCTCGACGGATAAAATCTGTGTTTACCTCTAATAATTTAAGTAAACAACTCCGAATTTCATCAATTGTGACAGGATTTCTAAACGGTTCAAATAAACAAATTGTTGTGGCTAATTTTCCTAATAACCCTAATTCTTCTGGCGAAATTTTTGGTTGATTTGATGGAGCAAAAAAGACATCTACTTGTCTAACTTCACTGCGAATTTCTAGAGGAATTTGACATTCTCCTAGTTGGGATAATAATTCTTCTAAATAATCTTTAGCGAATTGGTCATGGATAAATCTTGTCATTGGTTAATTAGCTATTTTTTTCTGATTTATAGATTACCATAATTTACTTGAAAAACTATTTGTCAATAAAGTAGTTATAATTAGTCAGAATAAAAAAGCGATCGCTCCTTTTTATTAAGAGCGATCGGCAAGAGTTAAATGTATTTTCTCTCTGGAATTTTTCCTAACTAAATAACAGCATTAATCCCCATTATTAAATCTTGCCAATAATTCCTCACGAGATAATTGAAATAGTAAAGGAGTAAATTCCTCTGGAGATAATGACAGCATTGGTTGAATAATTTCTCTGAGTTCGTCATCTACAGAATTAAACCTATACTTTAACAAACTTTCGATAACTGCAGTACGCTCCATTCGGGTAGCTTCTTCCCTTCCTACCTCCCTTCCTTCCTCTCTTCCTAACTGAGTAGCAGCTTCTAATTTTTCTAATAATAGTGGTGATAAACGCATAATTAATTCCCTATCTTGTTCTTCTAATTCTGAACTTCCTTCTAAGTTACTACGTAAAGACGATAATGACAACAAAGCATTTACCCGAAATTGAT
>NZ_JAAHHT010000551.1 GCF_010672085.1 Okeania sp. SIO3I5 | reverse complement strand
CGTAGCAAACAACAGAAGTGACGCATGGAATTAAAGACTAATTCTATTTGGCGAATAGTTTAATTTATTATTAGACGTGTAGGAGTCAAAACTCAACTATCTGCTCAAGAATTAGCATTTTTATGGGGAGTGAATGTTGAGGAGATTTTTGACTATCTCCAATGTTTACGAAAAATTGGTTATGAAGTTAGGAATCACAATACAAATCCTCAAATTCTTCCAGGAGAATATTTAATTCCCTACTTTTTTCCTACTTTAACACCTAAAAGTGTGCAGTTAAGAAAAAATTTAGGAACATCTAATGAATGATTTATATTTAAGAGTCTTTAAAGATAAAAGTGAACTGGTACAAAGTGATAGCAAAGAACAGGTTTTTTTAGAAGGTTATTTCAGTTATTAGTTATTAGTTATCAGTACCTCTACAATAAGGAGGCTTGAAATACGAAATTATCTTTTTTTATCCCCTTAAAAGGGAAAGATTTAGACCACAATTTATCTTCTCGGTAAAATGAGCGACTAAGCTAGAATCAGATATCATCTGATAACTTAGGAACTGACAAATAATTACTTAGAAAAGGAAATTCTTGCTTGTCGCGATCGCAATGTTATGAGTGATGTATTTCAACTTGAGCAAAGTCAAATAAATACTTTGAATAAAGTTGTTAATTCACTTACCAGTGAAGTTAGTAGAATATTAGTTGGTTTAACAATTTTACAGTTGTGTGTAAAAAGTATTGAACCGAGACAAAGTATTAGACTACATAAAAGCAGTACAAATAGAAATGCTTTTTCATGGCAAGAAGGAATACCAATGCGTTCTTTAGATAAACAGTATATTACTCCTATTTTGCGCAAATATGAATTATTAAAACTAAATGTAGATAGATTTATGATGACGCGCAGTTTAGCAGAAAATTATCCTTCTATGCTAAACTAAAAGTTATCTAATATAAAGATATTATAGTTTATCTAAAATCTAAAAACCCCAACGTTGTACTTATGACTGAACCTTTAGTTACTACTACTGAACCTTTAGTTACTACTACGCAAGCTGCTTTTTTACTCAATATTTCTACTGGTCGATTACGGGA
>NZ_JAAHHT010000550.1 GCF_010672085.1 Okeania sp. SIO3I5 | reverse complement strand
GATTCAAATAATAACGTGCGTGAGAGTGCAGTGATGGTTTTATCAGAAATTGGCTCAGAAATTGCTATATCTGAATTAATTAAACTCTTAAAAGACTCAGACAAAAATGTGCGTGACAGTGCTGTAGATGTTCTGGGTAAAATTGCATCGGAAACTGCTATTCCTGAATTGATTAAACTTCTAAAAAACAATGATTATAATATTCGCTTGACAGCAGTGGAAGCTATAGAAAAAGTAAGCTCAAAAAATGCTATTCCTGAGTTGATTAACTTTTTAAAAGATCCTGGCTCTAATATATGTCGCAGAGTAGTAGATATTCTGGGTAAAATTGCATCGGAAATTGCTATACCTGAATTGATTAAACTTTTTAAATATCCTGAATCTAATGTGCGTTGCCAAGCAGTAGAGGTTGTAGGAAAAATAGGCTCTGGAATCGCAGTTTCAGAGCTAATTAAACTGCTAGAAGACTTAGACAAAGATGTGCGTAGGAGTGCAGCGGAAGCTTTGGGTAAAATATGTTCCGAAACGGCAGTTCCACGACTAATTCAAATATTAGAAGACTCAGACAAAGATGTTCGTAGAAGTGCAGCGGAAGCTCTCGGTAAAATTGGCTCGGAAACTGCAATTCCAGGATTAATTCCACTGCTAAAAGACTCAGACAAAAATGTTCGTAGAAGTGCAGCGGAGGCTTTGGGTAAAATAGGTTCAGAAACTGCAATCCCGGAATTAATTCCACTACTAAAAGACTCAAGCTGTGATATGCGTGATAAAGCAGCAGAAGCTCTAGGTAAAATAGGTTCAGAAAAGACAATTATTGAGTTAACAAAAACACTACAAAATAATAGCTCTTTTAAATTTAAAAAGGGTTTATCTAAAACCGTCAAAGTCATTCAAACCATCCAACAACGCCTTCAATACTACAAACCAACCCCCAAAATACCCATGTCTAAAACACTTTCTCACAACTACGCCCTACTAATAGGAGTCGGCGACTGCAAATACCCCAACTGGTCACTTCCTGTCACAGTCAAAGACGTTCAAGCCATAAAATCATTCCTCACAAAACCCGACTTATGTGGTTACATTGACAATA